>JBBQPO010000110.1:0-18486 GCA_038217285.1 Chthonomonadales bacterium | reverse complement strand
GTACCATTTGACAGGCTATCTACACGAAAAAGGCCGCCCGATTTTGTTTCGGGCGGCCTGTCGCACAGGGATCGGATCAGGGCTGATCGTACTCTTTGAGTTCGCGGTACCAGACGTTGCGGTAGCGGACAGGGTTGCCGTGGTTCTGAAGGAGAAGAGAGCCCTTCGGCGGATGCGCCTGGTAGTTGGGCAGGGCGCGGTGATTGGAGTTGCCGAGCAGTTCCACGTGATTCTGCACCACGACGCCGTTGTGGATCACGGTGAAGTAGCCGGGCTTGACCAGCTTTGCGCCGTCGAAGCGCGGTACGGTGAAGAGGATGTCATAGACCTGCCACTCGCCGGGTTTGCGCATGGCGTTGACGAGCGGGGGATAGCTGCCATAGAGCGCTCCCGCCTGCCCGTCCGGATAGGTCTTCGCCTTGTAGCTGTCCAGCACCTGGATCTCGTATCGGCCGAAAAACAGCACACCGCTGTTGCCGCGCCCCTGCCCTGTGCCTGTCGGCGGCTTAGGGGCGGACCATTCAACGTGCAGTTGGCAGTCGCCGATCTGGTCGCGCGTGATGATCGACTCTTTGGAGGCGACTTCCATGTAGCCGTGCTCCACTTTCCAGCCCGGCGCTCCACCGCTCTGGCTCGTCCAGTGGGAGAGATTCTTGCCGTTGAACAACACAACGGCATCGGACGGCGGGCGACCGGGCCTGCGGTTGGTGCTGGCTGTGCCGGGGTCGATCTCTGTCGGCTGCGGCCGCAGGCCGTCGTGGACATGCCACCTGCCGAGCATGGGCGTATCCTGATAGCCGAGATGTTCGTCCTGCTGTTGCTGAGCCTGCGCCGTAAGAACGGCCCCGCATCCCGCGCCGAACGCGAGGAAAACCCCCGCGCCAACGATCTGCTTCGATGCAAACTTCATTGCGGTCTCTCCACTCCTATTGAATCCTGAAAACGAAACTACTCTTCGACGTGCATCTCGCCGACGGTGATATCGATGTCGGCGCGCTCTTCGATCTTGGCGATACGGCCGTCTCGAATCCAGACGACACGGTCCGAAACATCGACCATTTTATAGTCGTGGGTCGCCGAGATGATCGTCACGCCTTCATTGCGGTTCAACTCGCGCAGCAGTTCGATGATCTCGGTCCCGGTCTTCAGATCCAGGTTGCCGGTCGGCTCGTCGGCGAGGACGATGGCGGGTCGGTTCGCCAGAGAACGGGCGATGGCGACGCGCTGCTGCTGGCCTCCAGAGAGCTCCGTGGGACGGTGGTGGAAGCGATGCCCCAGGCCGACCTTGTTGAGCATCTCCATACCGCGCTCGACGCCTTCGTCGGTGGGCATTCCGGCGAAGATCGTCGGCAGCACCACGTTCTCAAGCGCGGTCATAACGGGGATAAGGTTATACGACTGGAAGATATAGCCGATGGTGTGGCAGCGCAAATAGGCCAGTTCGGAGGCATCCAGCTGCGCCATATCGACGTCGTTGATGAAGACCGAGCCGGAAGTCGGCTTGTCCAGGCCGCCGATGGCGTTGAACAGCGTCGATTTGCCGGAGCCGGAAGGGCCCATGATCGAGATATACTCGCCACGTCGAATGTCCAGATCCACGCCGTTCAGGGCGCGGAGGGTTTCATCGCCCATCGTGAACTCTTTGATCAGGCCTTTTGTGCGAACCACATACTCATTGGCGCCCATGAATTAGGAACCCTTTCTTTTGATATTAGATGGACGAGCGCAGCGCGACGGCGGGAGCCATACGCGCGGCGTTGATGGCGGGCGGAATCCCCGCCAGCAGCGTGATCGCGACGCCGATGCCCGTTGAGAGCAACATCTGCACGAGCGAACCGCCGATGAACGCGGGCTGAAAGCCGCCGGTGAAGAGGTGAATGACCACCACGATGAGCCAGCCGACCAGCCAGCCCAGGAACGAGGCCGTCAGGCCCATGAGCATGGCTTCGAGGAAGAAGAGCATGATGATGTCGCGGTTCAGGGCTCCGAGGCACTTCATCGTGCCGATCTCTTTGAACCGCTCCGTCACCGACATCAGCATGGAGTTCATGATACCGACGAAGCAGACCATAAGGGCCATGACCGCCAGCCACTGCTGCCGGTGCGCCGCCGCCAGGGCCTCCGCGCCGACCCCCTCCGACGGGAACAGACCGGCGGCCCGCACCGAGCTGTAGAAGGCGATACCAAGGGCGATACCGGCCGCCGTGATAAGCGAACGGGCCAAGCGTATCTTAATGCTCTTGATCGTGATCTCCCAGGCTTTTGAGAAGCGCAGCGAAACCTGCTTCTGCACCTTGATGGAAGCCTGAATGGGCTGCTGGATAGATTGATCGCTCATAGGTTATTTTCCCTCAACTCTTTTTGACTTTTTTATAGAAGCCTATGAAATTACGCTCGTGCAGCATCTGCAGAAACATCGTGACGGAGACTTCTGCCTCGCGTCGGTTCATCTTATACTGTCTGCCCGTCTTCTGGACGATTGTCTCGACGGTATGACTGCCATCGCACAGTTCCCACACATAGGCGCCCACCTCGTCCAGTTCGACCTGGCGCTCGGTGGGAGCGCGCAGCCATTTCGCCATCGTTTTGGTGATTCGGCCCGCTTTGGCGTTCTGCGGCACCGTCAGCAGTGTACCGCCCGTCTCGCGCTTCTCCCAGGTCAGCAGAGCGTTCCGGCCGGGCCGGAGCGTCAGCGTCGCCTGCCTATCGACATCCGGCGGACGAATCTTCAGAAATGGCAGATAGCGTCCGATTCCGTAGTAGAGGCGCATCTTCAGTGGCAAACGCATCGGTCAGTAACCTCGTCCCATAGTCCTTCCGTCTTCTGGCTGTGCAGCACCTGCACGGCGTAGAGCTTGTTCGAATCGACGCACTCCCATAAGCCCCCCTCGTAGCGGGTCGGGAAGCGGCGCAGCGACGTCTTGGCGTCTCGCAGCAGGCGCAGACGGTCGAAGAAGCTGAGGCTGCCGACATAGTGGATGGCCTCATGATCGTAGAGCGTCTCTTCGTCTTTCGTCAGGCGTTTCAGCCGGACGAACGCGTGGTTGGCGAACCAGTCGGCCAGGCTGAACTTCTTGCGCGTCACGTTCGCCAGCCCCCACCGGTCCACGATGATCTTCTCGCCGCCGCGCGCGAAGCTCAGATGCAGATAGCCGGAGAGCAGCTTCTGCTCTTCCAGCCGAAAATCTTCCGGAATGCCGATCTGCAGATCGTAGAGCGCCCACAGGTCGTAGCCGTCGGTCGGATGGTCTTCCAGGGTGGCGAAGAGCTGCGACGCCACGGCGCTAATCGCCGCCTGGTCTTTCGCCAGCCCGACCACCTGCGCGATAACGATCCGGTTGCAGACGGAACACTGCCAGATCTTGCCCTGTCCGCGTCCCGCGTCTATCCACGAAAAGTTGATCGAGCTGCGCTCATTGTCCCTGCCTTCGGTCTTCTCCGCGCGGATCGTGCTCTCAAAGCTGGCCTTGTTCTTCTTCGCCTGCTTCGCCGTCTCTTTCAGACTGCGCTCGATATTGGCTTTCAGGTCGGTCTTCGGCACCGGCGGGTCCGGCCGTCGGAACCATTTTCGAAACAGCGGCGCGAGATAGTGGTACGCCGTGGGCGGCCCCTCTCTCTGCGGCTTGGCCGCGTTCATCCACCGGATCTGTACCGTCAGACTGCTGCTGCCCGGCGCATCTACGCGCAGCGAGCCGTTGTCCCGATCCATCGAGAACGCGCTGACGTTCCATTCGGGCGGCAGTTGGAACCGAACGCCCTGCCATCCCACCACCGTCGTTGTCGGCAGCACTTCCGCGCTCGCCACGTCCGCCAACTCCCCGCGCTTTTCCACGTGAACCGCCATAAAATAAAACCGTTCTTCGAGGCAGACGCCGAATGTGCCCGCCCCCTCTTTTGCAAACGCACGTTGTGAGACGATAGAGAGTTACTACGGAGCTACACTCTCGATATGACCGTCACAGAATAGAATATTGTTTTTGCCGCCGTGTCGTCCCGGCTTCGGCAGGCTGGTCTGGCTGTCGTGCGCGTTCTTCGCCAGATTCGTCGAGTCGTAGAGCAGCGGCGTTGTAGCCGCGTCCGGCATCTTGTTCAGCTTTTTGCCCTGGAGCTTGCGTCCCGACAGCGCGACATTGTACGCATAACCGAACTGATTGTCGTGCCGGTTCGAGACCGCCGGACAGTGCAGCCACTCGTCTTTCTGAATGGCGGCCTTGAGGTCGTCCTGGTCCTGCCAACTCTCCGCCGGCGGCAGGCCGTCGTTGTACTCGACATACTTCCCGAAAGCGAAGTAGAGGCTCTGCAGGTTCTCCGCGCAGTTCTTATCCGTTTTCGCAGCGTACTTTTCCGTATGGAACTGCTTGTCGATCGCAACGAGCGGATTGAGCAGCCCGAACATCCTGGCCAGCGCAAGCGCCGTCACCAGGCCCGTCACGACCAGATAGAGCGCGACTCCCTTCGGAATCCCCTTGCTGCGTTTGCGCCCCGCGCCGTAGCCGCCGAGCAATGCCGCCCCCAGGGCGCAACTCAGATAGCCCGCCAGCATAACGATGATCGGGCCTACCACGGTCGCCAGCGGATACGTTCCTCCGATGAGCAAAAGCGCGATCAACCCGACCGCCACCACCAGATTTCGGCCGCTGCGACCGGTATCCTTGGTTCGAAAGCCGACTGCCGCGCCTGCCGCGAACGCCAGCACACACAGCCCTATGCAGACCCCGCGCACGATATTTAGAACAGCATCAACTTGCATGATAAGTGTCCAAACCCAAACTCAGACACCACGAGGTCGTTCCTGGTTCGGGCGCCCCTTCCCGTGTCGGGAAGGGGATGGGGGTCAGGTTAGAACGGCAGATAGTTGACCGATTTGGCGATCAGGGCGAGGGCGATCGAGGCCATGGCGACGAGGCCCGTGCCGCATGAGAACCCGGCCAGCAGTACCGGCGTGTACATACGCCAGTTCTCCAGTCCGAACCGCTTGGCGAAGTAGCGACGGCCCAGCACCGCCCCGATAAAGGTCGGAATGACATCGTGTGGGAAGGCGCCCGATCCCCCTATGAAGCCGTAGAAGACGAGTATCGGGATCTTGAACAGCCCGAACACGCCGTAGAGGCCTAACCCAACGATCACACCGCCGACGATCCGCTTGAAGTCGATAGCCTCTTTGACCCAGGCGATGCCGCCCGACTGCTTGTTGATGGTGTTGAACATCGCCTGGAAGGTCGCATGGATCGGCCAGAAGTGCTGCGCGTAGGGATGCTGCGACGACGGTATCTGACTGGTGTGCCAGAAGAAGGCCCAGAAGACGAAGCTCGCGGGCAGGATCAGGACCAGCATCAACGCTTCGACCTTGACCACACTGGTGAACTTCGTGCCGGTCAACTCGACCTCGCGGAACTTCTGCGCGAACCCCCCGTAGTCGTTGAGCGGAATCGGCGCATACCAGATGTCGGCGTACTGGTAGCCCGACTTCATGATCGAGACCTCCTTCATGAATGGGAAGGAGACCCCCGAGCCCGTGATACCGATCATACGCGCGGAGACATAGGAGTTGATGGGAGACCAGATAAGGCCATAGAAGACCAGGATCCAGATTGGGAAGGCGTGGTTCTGATGCAAGCGTTCGCCATCGTAGTTCAGAAGGTACTTTGTCAGGCCGATATAGAAGATTGTGACACCGAGCCAGATGCAGAGCGGAATCCAGAGGGGCAGGTCGCCGCGTCCTTTGGGGATGCGGGCCTGCAGACCCCGGTTCTTCATCTGCGACCGTAAGGCGGACAGCGAACGGAAGACGCTGTAGAATCCGATGATGGCGATCGCCAGTTGAAAGCCGATGGAGACCGAGGTCCAGAACTTGATGTTGATGGCCTGGTTGGTAAAGATGGCGTCCATGCCCCGTGTCCAGCCGTTGCTCTCCGAGTTGCCGAAGGCGCCGAAATGGTAGAGGATGGGCGCGAGGCCGACACGACAGACCAGCGACCCGATCAGCGAACCCAGCACGATATGATACGGGATGATGAATCCGGTCAGCACCTTCGTGAGGTCTCCGGAGATTCCGGTCAACGCGGCTGGCAGGATCGTCTCCGTGTTCGTGGTGGTGTCGAAGAAGGGAATGGGTATCAGCGTAAAGGCTTTGCCGAACACGACGCCGGTAAAGACCGGGAT
Organism: Chthonomonadales bacterium; assembly: GCA_038217285.1. Taxonomy (GTDB): domain Bacteria; phylum Armatimonadota; class Chthonomonadetes; order Chthonomonadales; family Chthonomonadaceae; genus JANXLO01. The sequence continues at coordinate 12,324 of JBBQPO010000110.1, read as the reverse complement.
CGCGATATAGAAGAAGCCAAAGATCATGCCGATGACGCTGCCGATGGAGAAGACCCGCCACCGCCACGACTCCTCTTTGCTCGCCGCTTCCGCCAGCGCGGTCGCGCCGGACGCGGCTACGGGGGCCATGGGGAACGGCAACTGTTCGATGTCCGACGTAACGCGGAACAGGAAATAGCCGGCGCTCATCCAGTTCAGACGGCCCAGCACCTCCCCAACGACCAGCAGTAGGATTGGCACCGCCCAGGCCGCATCGAAGAAGGTACGGTGCTGAAGCGCCGCCGAGCCGGCAGGTGGCACGACCCAGTGCGGTATCTCCCGCGCGACGATCGCCGCCTGGGGAGACTGGATGAAGTACTGGTTCCAGATCAGGCCACCGAACGGTCCTCCGGAGATCCCTTTGTCCGCCGCCAGTCCGGTAAGAGCGGCCGCGACATAGTAGAGGATGTAGATCTCCTGGCGCTTCATGGGCAGGAACGAACGCCGCATGATCTCGGAGAACAGGACGATGGTGACCCACTCCGCCGCCGGGCCGAGTCCCTGACCCGCCACGAGGCCCAGGTAGAGTGCGCCCGGCAGCATAATGAACCCGACGAACAGGGCGCCGATGACGGTCTTACTGCTGAATCCCTCTTCGAACTGGGGCTCAGAAGTCTCTGCGCCCTCTTCCCTGGATTCGGTCTCGACCTGCTGCCGTATTTGGGCTATCTCATTTTCTTCCGCCACGCTACGGAGTCCCCCTTCTCTTGTTCACTGAATGCCTGCTTTCGCCAACGCCTGCCGGATACCCGCCTCATCGAAGCCCTCGAAGCGGGCGATGATTTTGCCGTCGTTTCCGATCAGATAGTTGCAGGGTACGCCGGAAACTTTGTACTTCTCCGCGACTTTGCCGTCGGTGTCCATCAGGGCGCGGAGGCGCAGCCCTTTTTCCTGCCAGAACTTTTGAATGGTGGCGGCGCTGTCGCCGATGTCCACCGTCACGATGTCGAACCCTTTGCCTTTGAACTCCGCCAGCATCTTATTCAGGTGAGGCAACTCCTCACGGCAGAAGCCTCAGCCATAGTCCCAGAAGTTGACCAGCACGACCTTCGTCGGCTTCGTCAGGGTCGCGAGCGCCATCTTTTCGCCGGTGACCATCGCCAGATCGAAAGCGGGAGCGACGGCGCCGACCGCCAGCAGTTCTGCCGCCGGGCTGGCCCCACTGCCCCCGGAGGAGGCTTGCAGGGTGATCTGCTCGACGAGCTTCGCTTTGGCGGGAGGGGTCCAGGCCAGGGGCTTGGCCGCGCTGCCCGCATCCATCCCCACGCCCGTCAGACGGCTCTCCAGCACCTGCCGCGTATCGCCCTTGCCCATGATCTGCGAGATCCCATGCAGCAGGTTATCGGGGCCGATATAGACTTTGTAGATATTGCCGTCGCGCACCGTCGCCTGCAGCGCCTGACAGGCAGTCCCGCCGATCTTCACCGTCCCGACGATCTTGAGCCCCGATCCCAGCCCACGGAACTGGTTGAGCAGATCCGGATTGAAAAAGACCATGGCTTCCAGGCTGCTCGCCATGCGCACCACGTTACCGCCACTCATATCGGGCGTCTCACGCGTATACTGTTTCTCCGACGCCATGTAGTGCAGCAGTTTGCGGCCATCCGAGTGAACCGTCTCGTCCTTCTCACCGCCTGAGCCCGAGTAGACGATATGCGCGAAGTTCGGCTTCTTGAGCACGAAATGCCCTTTAACCTTGACCGTCTGCCGGCCGCGCACGATCTCCGAGGAGTAGTCGGCCTGGAGCAGCGCCGCTTTCGTCTCGGCCTGGATGCACCGGTCGAGCAGAGCTTCGCCTGCCTTATCGGCCCGCGCCGAACCGGCAGTCACCACACCCAGACAGAACAGAATCAACAGCGTCCGTGGTCGGCCCATCTACCCCCTCTTTCGGGACTGAAATCCCGTTCTCAATCGCTCCCTGACTATCCGGCGGGGGAGGGCTCTACGCCTCCGAGGCCGGGTGCGCCTTCGGTCTCCTGTTTTGGCATGGCGGCGGTTTCGGCGGCGAGCAGATAGCGCTCGCGCTCGGACTGTTTGAGGGTGCGCCAGATCAGGAACTGTTTGCGCAGCGTGTTGAGGAAGCGGCGGTTGACCCGCTTCCAGTTGGAGATGTCGCCGGACTCACGGTCGATATGCAGGCGGATCTCGAACACGTCCTGCGTGTCGGTCGGCGTCGTCTCGATGGCGACGCGCTGGGAGACACCCAGGTCGAAGGGCGCGAGCCAGGTCATACATTTCACGCGATAGGCGTTGCCATTCGCGTGTTCGAACTCCTCCGAGGTCACGCCCTGCGTCACGAAGTCGCCGATGCTGTACTCCTCGTAGGCCTGGAACCATTCGCTCAGGAAGCCGTTCAGACCGGCCGCCTGCTCACCCGTGACGGCGAAGGGCAGCGGGATGATCCAGTGGTCGCCCTGCGGATCGGCGATCTTCCAGGTGCGGTCTACGGAGGGGGTGGCGACTTCCGACGCTTTGCGAGCGGGGAAGACCGTCGAGAGCAGCACGACCGCAACAACGATCAGGGTGGTCATGACCGCGCTGACGCTGGAGAAGTTCAGATAGAGATCCGGCAGCCAGTGCGTCAGCACCAGCAGTTTGCTGGTGAACTGTCCGAGCAAGTAGCCCGCCACCGAGCCCAGGATCGCATAGACCATCGCCTCCGCCATGAAGAGCATGCCAATATGCGCTGGGGCCAGACCGATAGAGGAGAAGATGTGGATCTCGTTGATGCGTTCGTAGACGGAGCCGAGCATCGTGTTGAGCACGATGAGCGAGGCGATCAGAATGGGGAAAAAGACCAGTTCCAGGCCGCGTCCGCTGGTAGCGGCGATCGAGGAGTAGCGCTCGATGGTGCCGCGCTTGGGGCCGTCGATTTCGGGATGCGTGATCTGTCCGGCATAGAGGTTGAGACCAAGACGGTGCATCAACGGATTGAGGCGTTTCAGCACTTCGGCCTTCTGGGCGAAGTCGATGCCGATGGAGCGCAACTGCGCGCCCATGTTGGTCGCGGTCTGGTAGGGAATGAAGAAGACCGAGTCCGGCTCCAGGTGGGTGTACTCTTTGAAGCCCTGGTCGCCGCCGCCGCTCGCGCCTTTCGACATCTTGTTCATGGCGATGAAGTCGACGGGGGTCAGCGGCTCGTTGTCGAGGTCGGCGATGTCTTTGAGCTTCTGCGAGTCGAGGATCCCGATGACGGTGTACTCGACGCCGCTATAGGTCACTTTGGCCTTGCCGACATCGGCGTCGTCTACGCGCAGGGCGGCGGCCACGGAGTCGGGCAGGATCGTCGTATAGACATCCCCTGGCTCGAACCAGCGCCCACCGGGCAGCAGCGCCTCCTGGAGATGCGTGATCTTCGCCTCCGCCGGTGTGAGGCCGACCATCGCCTTGGCATCGTAGGACTTGTCGGCGCGGCGCAGGGTCAGGAACGACTGCTCGCCCATCTGCGTGCCGTAGAACCAGGCGCGGGGGGCGACGGAGTACTCGCGTCCGTACTCGTCCGCCAGCAGACGGTAGGCCGGCTCCTGCAGCGGGTCCCACATGGCGGTGCGGATCATGATGCCGTTGTAGCGCGGGCCGTGGTCGCTCGGGGCGGGCACCTGATTGAACCGGATGGTCTGCACGACCGAGGTGAACGACAGCACGGTGAAGGTGAGTAGAACGAGCGTGACGCAGGTGAGGAAGGTGCGGGCTTTGCGTCGCCGCATGTTGGAGATGCCGAGATTGAACGCGGCGAGGGCGACCGAGACGCGCCCGATGTCGGCGCGATGGATGCCGCCGGCGCTCTGGTTCATCTGCTTCAACTGCTCTTCGAACTTGCCGGAGATGAGGCCGATGACGATGACGGAGAGCGCGAGCATGATGAACGCCAGCAGCACGATGATCGGGTTCATGGTGATGTCGAAGGCCGGGTGTACGGCGCGGAACATCATGAAGATTACCAGGAAGATCAGCGCGGCAGCGCCCAACTGGCGCTTGAGGTCGAAGAAGCCAAACAGCAGCCGCTCCATGAAGTAGGCGAAAGGCAGCAGCAGGGCCAGATAGAAGAGGACGCCCTGCACGACATCGGTCGCGGTCTGCTGGACATCAGGGTAGGCACGGCTCTCGTAGCCCCAGGCGGCGCGGGAGTCGGCGTCGAAACGCTCCCAGTCGCGGTTTTTCAGGTCTATTTTCGACTGCGCGATCGCGCCTGCCGCCAGTTTGTGCAGGCCGGGCACGCCTTCGTCGCTGTCCATATCGAGGATGCGGTACTTGGCCAGACGGCGCATCCGGAAGTCGTCGAGCCGGTGCATATCTTCGGCGACGTGCAGGGCGGTATCGTAGATCGCACCGGATTTGGCAATCTCGCCCGTATCGTCAGTGGCCTTGTCCGTCAGGTCGCCCAGGAGGTCGGCATTCTGCGCATCCTTTGTGCTGCCCGCGACAAGGTAGCCTTTGCCCTCGGGCTCCGGGGAGAGGTTCTTCAGGTTGAACGGATCGGAGGCGTCGTACTGCGAGTTGATCAGCAGCAGGCGCGTCGCGCCGGGGCCGCTGTTCATGGCGATCTTCAGACGTGAGCCGGGCTGCGAGAACAGGACGGCGACATCCTCGACATAGGAGCCGACCAGCGAGGGGTCCTGTGGGTCGATAGCGTAGCCATACATGCGCGGCTCGCCGTTGCTCTCCCCATCGTAGATGTCGATGCCGGTCAGAGCGCGCAGCGACTGCTGATCGACGAGGTCGTAGATGGCGGTCGGAACGCACCGGAACACGATGACCGGCGTCTCTTTGACGGCGGTGGTGACCATGACGTCCAGCGGCACATACTTCGCGCCGGTGCTGCCGAGGTCGGGTGCGTAGTCGATTTCACCGCGCAGGGGGTTCGGAATTTTGGTCTTGCCGGTGGGATCTTTCGGGTCGGTGCGCTCGTCGCGATAGTCGAGATGGTAGGCGGCGAGCAGCGTGGCTTTGTTGTTGCCATAGGCCGTGAGCGGAGCGATGCCGTGGAAGGCGAAGAAGTTGGAGGCCGGGATCGGCGGGCCGGAGTTGGCCAGCGCCTCTCCCTCGAGGTTTTTCCGCAGACTGCCGTCGGCGTTGAAGGTCAGCTCGTGCATCCGCTCGGGGGTGGTCCACTCGGTGCGCTGCACCATGTTGCCGCGCACGCCCATAAACGACTTATTGCGGTTGCGGACAACGACGAGGGTGTCGGAGAGCGCGGGGTCGGAGTTGGCGATAAAGGATTTGCGCGGGTTGAACATCTGCACCCGGCCCTGCACCGTCGCGAAGCCGCCCTGCAGCGCCATACGGGACCATTTGGAGGGATCGGTGATCGGCATGCGCTGCGCGTTCACGTCGCCGGGAGCATTGGTATCGGTCACGATGTGCCACATCAGGCAGTCGAGAAGCTTCACCTGCTGCGCGAGGTTGGCGATATTGACCTTGTCCGGGGTATCGAACGGCGTGTCTACGAGGGAGCGGCTGTCGTCGGTGGAGGCGAAGGTGATGCCGTTGCCGCCGGCGACCGTGACGACTTCGGAGTCGAAGGCGGGCTTGCCGGGGATGAAGTTGCGCCAGTTCTTGCCGTCTACCGGGTTGACACCGTCGTTGAAATAGCGTTTTGAGTTGAATCCAAGCGTGGTGCCGACCTTCTCGGCGTTCTCGCGGCAGACGCGGGCGATGTCGCTGAAGCGACCCTGGATGTCCTCGCGATAGTCGAAGAACCAGCCTTTATAGAAGATTCCGAACGACTGTGTCTGACTGGTGAGGTCGAGCCCGGCCCAGAGGTAGATCGTGGGGGGTTCATGCGCCGACTTGTCGCGTGGCTGCGCGAAAAAGCCGAGGTTGAGCAACAGCATGAGGAACAGGGACACCGTGACAAAGACCGTCGGGCCATTGAACCGCTTCTCGCCCTCCGCCAGCTTACGCGCCAGCCGAACGACCAGCAGCACGGCGAACAGGACCAGAGCGCCGACCAGCCACACGCTGACGCGCCCGGCGTTCTCTTTCGCGGTCGCGGATTCGACGAGGCTGGGCGCGGTCCATTCGTCCATATGCGCATGCACATATTCCCGGATACCCTGCAGCGCCTGGAAATGCGCACTGGTCGCGACGAACCACATGGTACGCTTCGGCTGGTGCTCCGGCTGTTTGAAGTAGCGCATCATCTCGAGCATGGCGGCCATGCCGCAGGTCGTATCCGCGCCGGGAGCGAGGGCAGGTACGACCGAGGTGGAGTCGTAGTAGGACTGCACGACGATGACTTGCTTTTTCAGCTCGGGGTCAGAGCCTTCGATCTTCGCCATGAAGTTGCGCCCTGTTTTGGTTTCCCAGGGCATAGTGCAGGTGAGCTTGACCGTCGGGGCGCGCCCGCTGACGCACTGGGCAAGCAGGGGCGCGGCGTCCTCCTTGGTCATATAGAAGCGGGGAATGGCGATGGGGATCGAGATGAACTTGGCTTCAGCCTCGCCGCGCATCGTGGTGGTCGGGGCGACGAAGATGACGGCTTTCGCGCCGAGGCGCGGGGCGTTCATCCACTCCGCCGCGCAGTTGAAATCGACCATGACGACCGCGCCGTCTACATCTTTGCCGTTGAAGTTGCGAAGTTTGCCGTCTCGGACATAGATAAGGGGGGCGGTCAGGCCGTTGGCGGGGAGGGTCGGGGTGCGGACCAGATTGGGCCAGAGCGGATACATCCGCAAGGGGGCCGCAGCCAAGGTCGCGCTCGTCGCTGCCGCTCCGCCGGGGGTTGGCACTACCTGCACATACGCGCCCTTCGCCGGATCGTCCACACCGAGATCATAAGGAATGGTGATATGGTATGCGTCTTCCTGTACGCTGCCGGGACCGAGGATCCCCTGAATCTGTCCTTTGACATAGTCGGCGGCTTTGTCGCTGTCGGGATAGCCCGCGACACGCGACTTGAACTTACCGAGGTCTTGCACCGTCTGCTGCAGCCGTGCCGCGTCTACGGCACCGTAGATCTCGCGATACTTGTCCTGAAACTCTTTCGTGACGTCGGCGGCGCGGGCGACACGGCCCACTCCCCCGAGCAGCAGGAGCGCGAACAGAACGGATGCGAAACCTCTGCTCCAAACAGAGCGAGGCGAGAGGCTATTCCCGAAACAAGGCATGGACGCTTCCCTTCTTATGGGGAAAACGAGTGAACGCAGATCGTCAGGAGGGAACGTCGTCGTTCTTCGTTTCTTCCAGGCGGTTTGCAGAATGGGCGGCAGAGGTGACCGCGCCGCTGCAAACCGAAGCAAGAATAATTCGAGGTGGGGATGATATACTACCCCATAGTATCATAATGGCGCGCAAAAATCAAGCGCAGCCCTGTCAACGTCTCTCTTCGGCGTTGTTTCGGTTTCAAGAGGCTAAACTGCGCGGCCCCTCTCTGCCGTCGTTGCTCCATAAGACGTTTCGACGCGCCCGATGTAACATCCTGCCTGGAGAACGAAAAGGGGCCCCTTTTCGGCCTCCTCCTCTCGCTCATCAACGACCGCAACCGCTCCTTCTTCCTCAACGAACTGGATGGGTTTGCAAACAATACCGGGGTCGTGGTAATCGCCTCCACCAACCATCCGGAAAAGCTGGACCCGGCCATTCTGGACCGCCCCAGCCGCTTCGACCGCAAATATACCTTCGCAATGCCCGCCCCCGGCGAACGCGAAGCCTATATCACGCACTGGAACACGGCGCTGGAGCCTGATATGCGACTCTCGGTCGTGGGGATCACGGAGATCGTCGCCCTGACAGAAGGCTTCTCCTTCGCCTACCTGAAAGAGCTATTCCTCTCTTCCATGATGCGCTGGATCGCCGCCCCACAGTCCGGCCAGATGGACGCCGCCATGCGTTCGCAAGTTCTGCTGTTGCGCCAACAGATGCGCCAACAGGCGACGCCAACCCCGGAGCCGTCCAGTGAAGACCCCGAGGACGAAGAGTGAAGAAACTACCGTTTCGCGCCGTAGTCTTTCAGCAGCGCAATAATTCCGTTGGCGTCTTCCGGCGGATCGGCGTTTTGTCTCGCCGTCTGGATGGCGGTCGTGCCATCGCTCGCGCGAACCGTAGGATCGGCGCCATACTGGAGCAGCAGATCGACGAGGTCCTCGTCACAACTTTCACAGGCGGCGACAAGCGCTTCGCCTCTGCCTGCATTCACATTCGCCCCGCGTTTGAGAAGTTCGAGCGCCATATCGAAATTGTCTTGATTAGCCGCTTCTGTAAGCGGACTGCCTTCCTTCGAATTGACGGCGGCGCCATAACGCAGAATTAGCTTCGCACTGTCGAAGTGGGAATCTGCAATCGCCATGTAGAGCGCATCGGCTCCCGGAGATTTTGGGCCGACTTTTGCGCCACGTTTCAGAAGCAGTCGAACGGCCCCGACGCCGCCGTATTCCGCCGCTTCCGTTATCGGGCTGCTGTACTCTTTGGTGGAATTGACGTCTAAGCCATGCTCGATCAAGAACGAGATCACTTTTGCATCTCCGTTGATACAGGCAAAGTTCAATGCATTTGCGCCTTCCCGTTTCCCGCGCCTGGAAATCGCGTGGATGTCTGCGCCATGTTCCAGGAGAAGTCGTGCCATCGCCGGACTTTTCACGTACAGAATAGCAGCCTCGGACTGTGCATCTTCAATGGAGGCGCCATACTGCAAGAGGAGTTTAACGAGAGCAATGTCGTCGTTGGTCACTGCGTAGTCGAGTGCCGTAAATTCGGGAGGGTAAGCCACCCATTCCGGCCTCGCATTGGCTGATATACCTGCAACAAGCAGTTCACGCGTCAGTTCGAGAAAATCGCCGCCGGCGGCGGCAAACAGCAGGGCATGTCCGGTTTTTGAGTTCGCCTCGTACTTCGCGCCCTTTGCCTGCAGTAGATGAAAAATTTCCGTTCGGCGTCTGTGATCAAGAAGCCATGCGACATCGGCAGCCTTGTTCGCAGGGACTTCATACCTGCCGCTGCTTTCCAGGGCAGATTGGAGGATGATCTCACTCTCCGAATTGAGTTTGTGAATGTCGGCCCCTCTGGCACACAACTCCTTCACGATTTCCAGGTTGCCGACGTTGGCGGCATAGTTGACGAGAGGAAACTGATAATCACGGCCATCCGTAGTCCCTATCTCCGCGTTGACATCATTTGCGCCTGCCTTTAGAAGCGCGTGAACCATTACGGTGTTGTCGGCCTGTACGGCGATTGACAGAGCGGAACGCGGCAAAGAAGCGCTGGCCGGCGAATGTTTGAACATCTGCTTTAGAAGGAATTTCGCCTCCTCCCAAAAAGAGCGTTTGACCGTGCCGAAGTCGCGCACATTGGGGTCGGCGCCTTCCTGAAGCAGTCGCGCTACCTGCACTTCTTTTCTCCGGGTCACCTGCTTTAGTCTCTCACGTCCCTGCCCAATTTTCTCAGCCTCAGCATCGTAGTCAATTTCGAAGTGGGAGGGTACCTCTTTGAGGGTTGCCATGAGTTGCGCGGACAGGCGATCCTGGCGTAGCTGCCTCCGGATGAGGAAGGTTGGGAGAGCCACCATTACGAGGAGCAAAAGCAGGCAGCCTGTCAGTCGTTTTTTTCGCCCGTCCATCTCGCCGACCTTTCCAATAGACCCACGACACAATCAACCACAACTGACCGCTTGCGCGGTCAGTTGTCAGAAGCCTTCGATAGCGTTTCTTCTGCGCCTTATCGAGGTTCGGAAGCGGCGTCCCTTCCTATCCGTTTCGGCGGGCGAAATCGTGGAGATATTCCGCGAGGGCCAGGCAAGAGGCGACCGGCAGGGCGTTGTAGAGGGAGGCACGGAAGCCGCCGACGTTGCGGTGGCCTTTCAGGCCGTCCATCTCGCGCTCCTGAGCGCCCTGGAGGAACGCCTTGTCCAGTTCGGCGTTCCTGATACGGAACGTGACGTTCATCAGCGAACGGTCCACCTTACTGCGCACGGCGGGCTCATAGAAGTTGGGATGCGCGTCGAGGGCGTCGTAGACGAGCGCAGCCTTCTCACAGTTGCGCTTCTCGATCACGGTCACGCCGCCCTGCGCCTCGATCCACTTCAGCACCAGCCCGACCACGTAGATCGCGAAGGCAGGCGGCGTGTTGTAGAGGGAGTCGGCTTTGGCATGCGTCTTGTAGGAGAGGACGGTGGGAATGTCGTCGTTGGCGCGGTTGAGGTAGTCTTTGCGCGCGATCACCATCGTCACCCCGGCAGGTCCGGCGTTCTTCTGGGCCCCGGCGTAGAACAGATGAAAGCGCGAATAGTCGAGGGCGCGCGCCATGATATCGGAGGAGGCGTCGGCGATGAGAGGCACGTTGCCTGTCTCCGGAAGGGACGGCCACTCGGTGCCTTCAATGGTGTTGTTGGTCGTGATATGGACATACTGGGCGTCGGGCGTCAGATCGAGCGTGGTGGGAATATAGGAGAACTTCGCGTCTTCCGACGAGCCTGCCACATGCACGTTCCCGAACCGCTTCGCCTCTTTGATGGCCTTCGTGCCCCACTCGCCGGTGTTCACATAGTCGGCGGTCTGACCGGGCCGCAGGAAGTTCATCGGCAGCAGTGCGAACTCCGTACTTGCACCACCGCCCAGAAAGAGCACGGTATAGTCGTCGGCGGAAAGACCCAGCACCTTGAGCATCCGCTCTTTGGCGTCGAAGTGGATCGCCTCGTAGTCTTTGCCCCGATGACTCACTTCCAGGATCGACATTCCCGACCCGTTAATCTCCAGGACCCCCCGGCTGGCCTCTTCCAGGACCTCGACCGGCAGCACCGCCGGCCCCGCGCTAAAATTGTGTATCCGTTTCATCTTCTCGTTCTCCTCTGCCTGTCTGTCCTCTATATTCTACCTCAGGCTGATCTCCTCTGCCGTCAGCGTTTTTGATAGACACGCACGTAATCGACCTCCATCTGAACGGGAAAGATGCTGTCCTTCACTGCGCCGCCCATGTCTCCGCCAATGGCCAAGTTCAGCAGCAGATACTGCGGTTTGTCAAAGGGCCAACTGTCTCTTCCTTTGCCTGTATCGAGATAGGTGTGATAGATTTTGCCGTCCACCCCGATAGACAGACGTTTCGGCGTCCAGGTCAACTGGTAGTTGTGGAACCGGGTGCAGGCGTCCGGCACGTTGATCTGCCCGCCACTGCCTGAGGTGCCGGCCGTCGACTGAGTATGTATCGTGCCTTGGATTTTGGTCGGTTCTTTTCCGACCTGCTCCATGATGTCGATCTCGCCTCCCCGAGGCCAGCCGCCGCTCGTCCCCAGCATCCAGATGGCAGGCCACGAGCCTATCCCACCCGGCAGTTTGGCACGCACTTCGATAAATCCATAGGTCCAACTGACCTTGTCGCGCGTAATCAGCCGCGCAGAGGTGTATTTCTGACCTCCGTAATCGGACGCTGAGGTGAGCGCCTCTTTACGTGCCGTAATGATCAGTTTTCCGCCGCTAACGCGAGAGTTCTCTGAGCGTCCGGCTGCGTAGTATTGCAGTTCATGGTTGTACCAACCCGTCTTATTGGCCTCGGTATCGTAGCTCCACTTTGTTTTATCAGGCAGGCCCTCTTTGTTAAATTCGTCGGACCAGACCAGTTTATACCCGGCGGGTATCCGATGGGATGAGGCGCTGGAAGAGCTGATAGAGGGTGGGGACGCAGGACCTTTCGGGGAACATTTATCTAATGCCCTGAGGGACAATCGGGCGATATCCAGTTCAAAGTTGCGTTGTTGAGCGACGGAACCCTCTATAGCAAACGTGGTGGATAAGGCGATCACCAGCAAACCAGTTTTGGCGAGGTTACGCATGTTCATGGCGGCGAACTCCTTTGGCATAAAAACAAAACGAGCGTCTGAGATTGCTCTCGAAGACGCTCGTTCGCTATGTATTCTGGCGGCGACCTATTTTCCCGGCAGGTTTCCCCGCGAGTATCGTCGGCATGCGTGGGTTTCACGACCGTGTTCGGGATGGGAACGGGTGGGACACCAGCACTATGACCACCAGAAATCGGCGAGAGGAGAGCAAGAAGCCCTATATCCCCTCAAAATCTGTAGTTTTTGGGCTTGAAGGGGGAGCGCCTCTCCTTGCGGTCGGGCGCTCACTCTCCAATATCCTTCACGAATAGACGGTTTGATCGAAGTGTTCAGAGCTTTGCCTGGGAGTCCTGAAGTCTCTACCAGCAACAAATCCCCATTGTATGGTACTTGCGTACCAAGTTCACACGCTTGCTACTTACTACTGCCCGCACTCTTTCCTTCTGCCAAGGTATCCTTGTGGGAAGCCCAGGAGGAAGGACGAGGTGCGCGTAGGGTGCAAGGATTTTGCTAAAGCCCTC
>JBBQPO010000109.1:0-18502 GCA_038217285.1 Chthonomonadales bacterium | reverse complement strand
GTCCGGGGCAAGATGGTCGGGAAGTTTGACACCAATCCCTGCCTTGACGTCTAACCCGGTCAGTTTGGCTGTCAATTTGTGGAAGGCAAATTTCGCCTTCGCTCCAGCGTTCAGATGCTCCTGGCCGGTATGCAGCAATGCGTCGATAAACTGGAGCGGCGTCACGGCTTTAGAGACGTCGAGATAGAGGAGGGTCCAGCCTGTAGGGGGAGCATTTCCCATTTTTTCGCGCACGACAGACGTCTTGCCCATGCGCCGTTCCGCCGTGATGTAGAGACTGCGTCGCTCCAGAATCTTCCAAAGGCGCGCTACCAAAATGTCGCGTCCGACCACTTCATCAGGCGCAAGGATACCGCCGGGATTTGCTTGCTGTGTCTTCATCGTTCTCTCCGCTCCTGTCTACGTTGAAAATGACGTACGTCAATATTAACGTACGTCAGAATTAACGTATTTGTTTCACAAGGCGGTTTTCTTTGTTGAACGGCGCGTCCGCCCGACTACTCGTAGCGGATGTCATCGAGATAGAAGGTGATGGGTTGGCCGGTGGCGGCGAGGGTCCATCCGAAGCCGGTTTTGACGCGGGTGAGGTCTTTGCCTTTCAGATCGATGGTGTACTGCTTCCATTCCGGTGTCAATGCGACCTTGTCGAGTTTGGCCTGCACCGTGTCGTAGAATGGTTTGTCGCGATTGATGATGCCGCAGAGGAAGGAGACGACCTCGCCGCCCGCCTCGCCCCGCGCCCAGAAGGTGAGTTTGGTCGCACCGGTCAGGTTCTTGCCGCCGGCCTGATCGCCCCAGTCGTTGGCGGGACTCTGCCAGACGACGCCGCCCCAGTTGTCGTTGGCATTGTACTTCCACTGCATGCAGGTCTTACCGGTGTGGGGCTTGATCGTGCAGGCTTCGTCTGCCTTGATCGCCGCTGTGTTGCCCATGTAGCCCGAGGGTATAAAGACCTGTCCGGTAGGCGCTGTGGTTTCGGCGTAGACCGTGAAGGGCAGCGTTGTGGCTTTGCCGCTCACGAGGGGGGTGTTCGCGCCGCCCTTCGCGAGAGGCCCCTTGTCTGTGCCTTTGACCAGCAGAGGCACGTTGGCGACGGCGGCGCCGTTGTGCCTGTTGTGGGCGTATGCGAAGAGGCGATAGATGCCGCCTGCTTTCGGCATGTGCAGTTCCGCCCCGGTGTTGCTGCCATGAACGATGGCATCGGCATAGGTGGGCGGCGCGTTCTCTTTGTCGCCGTTTGTATTCATCCGCGCATTGTCGCTCTGGAGCACCCAGACGACTTTGAGCGGGTCACCGTCCGGATCCATCACATTCAGGACCGCTTTGACCGTCGCGCCCGGTTCGACCTGATCGCTGCCTTCGATCTTGAGGCTTTTCAGATCGGGACAACGATTCGCGGGTGGCTTGCCGGTCCAGGCTTCTGTCAGCGCATCGACCGCACCGAGTTTGCTGCCGTCCGGAAGCAGGATTCCGAACCAGGTCGCCGTGGCCTCCTGTTTATAGCCCCACGCGAAAGCGTACCCGCCGAGACAGAGGCTCTGTCCTGCAATCGCCTGGTCCCATGTCTTGCGGTAGAGGACGGCTTTCGCGGTGCTGCTCAGCTCCGGCGTCGCCCCAAAATCGTTTTTGCCTGTCTCCCATACGCCGGGCGGGCCGTATTCCGTCAGCACATAGGGTTTCGTGCCGCCCGCCTGCTTATACCGTGTCGGGATCGATGCGCCGCCGCCGTAGGAGTTGATGCCGACCACGTCGATGTCCGGGCAGAGGCGCTGGATGTTCTTTACGCGGTCGCCGCCGATCTCTGCCACCACCGTCATCGTGGGATGATTGGGATCGAGACGCTTCGCCATAGAGGCGATATTGTTGATCGCCGACCAGATCGCCGCGTTGTCGCCCTTCTCATAACCTTCCATCTCGTTGCCGATGCCCCACATCAACAGGGCGGGATGGTCCTTATATTTCAGAATAGCCTTCTTCGCCACCTCATACTGCGCCGCCACCTGATCGGCATTGGTATAGTCGAAGCCATGCTCTTTGTGCCCAAGCCAGATACCGACGGTGACCGACAGGCCCAGGCGCTGTGCCTCATCGAGCTGTGCGCCGAGATTGTCCGCCCCCCAGGTTCGGAAGGAGTTGCCGCCGCTGTCGTGGAGGAGCTGCCGAGCGCCGTCGCCGCCGCCGCCTTTGATCAGGTAGGGCGCGCCGTTTCGCATCAGATGAAACGCCCCGTTCTCCTCGACGATCTTGACGATCGACGGCTTTGTGTCTGCTGCTCGCGCTCCCTGAATCTGCCCTCCTGCCAGCAGCAGACCGCCTGCCAGCAGAACCCCTATCCACACCTGCGAACCTCGTGTTCGGTTCATATCATGCTCCTGATCTCTCCATCGTGGTGTCTCCCGGAATCGGGAGAGAATACAGCGTTCGTTCACAGCGTATCGCCGGACAATAGTGTCACCGGCAGCATAGTTTCGGCGGGAATCGCTTCTCCTCCGATGCCGCGCACCAACAGTTCGACGGCCTGCACAGCGACATCGACCCAGGGACAATGGACCGTTGTCAGGCGACGGGCGGGCAGCTTGTCGTCGAGAAATCCATCGAATCCCGTAACGGCTATCTCCTCTGGGACGCGTATACTGCGCTCCGCGCACGCTCGCAACAGGCTATAGGCCGTGCGATCATTCCAACAGGCGACTGCAGTCGGGCGGTCATCGCGCTCGGCCAGGAGTTCTTCGAGGACGGTGTTCGCATCCTCGATAGGAACACGGAGCACGCGGGCCGCGTCGGGCGGCACGCCCTGCTCCCGCAGTATTCGTTCCCAGGTTTCCCGCCGTCTCTCCACGGAGGCCAATACGAACTGCGGCGCCAGAAAAGCGAACCGCCGATAGCCGCGCGCCTGAGTCTCGTCGATGATCTGCCGCATCCCGTCGGCGTCGTCGCAGGTGACGGCGGGCAGATTGGGAAGCGCATCGGCGAGCGCGACGACGTGCATTTCGGAGGCGCTCAGCCTCGCCACCAGCGGATCGTCGGGGGCTGTGTGCAGGAAAAGGCCGTCCATACGGCCATCGCGCAGGGCGTTGAAGGTGTCGTCCAGCGTTCGACCTGCATAGCCGCAGTGCAGCAGGAGGTCCAGATGGTGGCAGGCGCAGCCCAACTGCAAACCCCCGAGTATCTCCGCCAGAAAGTCGTTGCGCGCATCGTAGCGGTGATTCGTGTAGAGGCCGACGATGTTCGTCCGGCCGCGCCGCAGCGACTGCGCCAGGGCGTTCGGCTGGTAATCCAGCCTTCGCGCGGTCGCCAGGATGCGCTCCCGCGTCTGTACGGAGACGCGATGCCGCTCATCCCCATTTAGAATCCGCGATACCGTCGATTGTGACAGGCCCAACTCGCGGGCAATATCCCTCGCGGTAACAGGCATCCGCTCTCCAATCTCTCGCTGGATGGGCGTTAAAAAATCATAGGCGCAATTTGCGCATACGATTGCGCACTGACGGTATTATATCGTTCAGTATCTGTCATTGTCAAGTCGCGACGCAGGAATTCCAGTGGGCGCTGTGGAAAACCGACGCCAAGCTTGATCTATGAAGTTAGGGAGACGAGGCCGTTGAAAACCCGCTTGATGATGAGTGTTCTGGTGGCGCTGGCCGCGCTTGTGACGCTGGCTTCTGCCGATAACTGGCCCCAGCCTGCCGGACCTAATGGCAACTGGACGGCGGCCGGGCACAATGTGCCTGTCCATTGGAGCGTCACGCGCCACGAAAACATTGTCTGGCGTACCACTCTGCCGGAAGAGGGGCAGAGCGGCATCGCCGTGTGGGGGGATCGTCTCTTCCTCACGACGATGAAGCCGTTGGCATCCGAATCCGATAAAAAGGAAGGGCACGAGGTCGTCGGGTACTGCCTCAACAGCCACACGGGCAAAATTCTCTGGACCGTCGATCTGCCCGGAACCGAGGACAGCGTCTACGCCTACGGGTTCAGTGATTCGACGTCTGCCTCACCGGTCACTGATGGCAAACACGTCTGGTTCTACAATACCAGCGGCTCCCTCGGCTGCTACGATTTCACCGGCAAGCCGGTCTGGATGCGCCGCTGGCAGCCCACGAACGGCCGGCCCTTCAACAAACAGTTTGAGCCGATGCTCCTCGGAAACACCGTTGTGAACATGGAGCCGCGAGACGTCGGCGATCCGAAACGTGAGGCGAAAGATCCCTGGAACTACCTGCGTGGTCTCGACAAGGCCACCGGCAAAACCCTATGGGTCTCCGAGGACTCGCTGACGCACTACAATACGCCCGTATTCGGACACCTCCCCGGTGGAAGAGCGGCGATCCTGCAGGGCCGGGGTGGGTATCACGACGTCCCGGAACGGCCTACAGGTCTGACTCTGACCAGCCTCGCCCCAGGGCAGGAAGGGAAGTCTCTCTGGAGGTTCGATGCCGTCGGTAAAGCGCTCTACACCCAGCACTGGGACAATCAGTATGCCTACTGGATCGCGCAAGAGACGTCGGATCATCAGGTCATCGACATAAAAACCGGCAAACTCGTCAAAACGCAGTCGTTGGTCGATAAAGTGGACTACCGCTGGTTCGACCCGAAGAGCGGTCAGTACCAGTTCCTGCCCGATGTCAACCTGAAGCTGGCCAACCCGCCGACGGTCGTGTTCCCGTCGCAGTTCTGCAACATCGTCACCGAGGGTTACCACTACTTCCTCTGTTTCACCGACGCCTCTCAGCATCTCGGCCCAGCCCACTGTATCGGCCGAGTGAACATCGCCACCGACAAAGTCGAGTATCTTGAGCTACCCGTCTCCGTCGTCCGCGCTCCCGGTCAGTCCGACCGCTTTATCTGGGGACAGTCGCAGCCTTCCTCTACCATGAACTCCCGTGGAATCGACGCCGCCGGGGATCCTCGCTCGAAACGGGACGGCTGGTACTGGTGTTACCTCGGCAGCCCGACCTGTGTGGACGGCAAGATCTACATCACGACGATGCTCGGCCTCACCTATGTCATCGACGCCCGCGCCAAAGTGCTCGACGCCAAGGCGCTGCTGGCCGTCAACGACCTGGGGCCGGCGGACTCAACGTGGAGCCTGAACTCTATCAGCTACGCCAACGGCAAACTGTTTCACCGGAGCCTCAAGGAAGTGGTCTGCATCGGCGCGAAATAGGAACAGTACGTCACTATCGACGGTAAGGAGAAAGTCGCTTGGAAAATGTAGGCGCGCGCTGGCAGCTAAAGGGGCGCAAGGCGCTGGTGACAGGGGGTTCGAAAGGGATCGGGCTCGCGACAGTGCGGGAACTGCTCCATTTCGGAGCAGAGGTGCTGTCGGTCGCGCGTAACGCCGCCGATCTGGAGGCGAGCGCGCAGGAGTTCCGCGCAGCAGGGCTGCCGATCCGCACCCTGTCGGCGGATGTCGCGACTGACGCGGGGCAGGCGGCAATGCTTGCAGCGATCAACGAGGATCTCGGCGGTCTCGATCTCCTGGTCAGCAACGTCGGCACGAACATTCGGAAGCAAGCGCTCGACTACACAGAGGCGGAGATCGCCCATATCTTCCAGACGAATCTCTTCTCCGCGTTCGCGCTCGTTCGCGCCT
Source organism: Chthonomonadales bacterium (assembly GCA_038217285.1). Lineage (GTDB taxonomy): Bacteria > Armatimonadota > Chthonomonadetes > Chthonomonadales > Chthonomonadaceae > JANXLO01. The sequence goes on along the minus strand of JBBQPO010000109.1, from coordinate 12,906 downwards.
GCCATCCCTCTCTGAAACAGAGCGGGCAAGGCCGTGTCGTGTTCATTGGATCCATTGCGGGCGAGCGGGCGATTCCGACCGGGATTCCTTACGCCGCCACCAAGGCGGCGATGGCGCAGATCACGCGGGGCCTCGCGCTGGAATGGGCACCGGACGGCATTCTCGTCAACACCGTCGCGCCCGGTTTCATCGAGACGCCGCTGACCGAGCCGCTGATGAACAACCCCGACTTTCGGCGCAACCTCGATTCCCGTGTGCCTCTGAAGCGGCCGGGCCGTCCGGAAGAGATCGGCGCTCTCGTCGCCTTCCTCTGCCTGCCCGCCGCCTCCTACATCACCGGCCAAACCCTGATCGCCGACGGCGGCCTCACCATTCGCTCACTCTAGGAGCCTGCTCACAGACGTTGGAAAGTACGCACATGGTCATTAATCCAAAAGACGCGAAACAGTTCATAAATAGCTATACGAGTCTGCTTGCCGAAGTGCATATCCTTTCGGATGGTGCGCGCAAAATGGAACTTCTCGAGATGCTGAGCGCCGCGCGCGACGCCGTCGTCGCCAATCCATTACTCCTCGATCTCGCGGCCTTAAGTCTTGAAGGACAAGGTCGCCCCCTGCCGGAAGATGTGCTTGACGCCGTTCGATCCCTCAAGGTGCGGCAATGGATCTTCCTGCGCGACACAACGAAATACTCAATTTTTATTGAGCCGGACGGTAAGGAGGCTTATGCCGTTCTTGGCCTCACGGAGCGTCTGCGTGACATCGTCGGAGGAACAGGAGTCGTGCTGCGAACAGGGGTCGTTCGCTTTCGGGGCGTGTATGTCTGTGATGGCCTCGTGGCCAATCCAGTCTGGATCGGGGCAAATTATAAGCGCGAATACTCCGAGATATTGACGTCGATTAAGAAGTCCGGCCGTTTCTATGAGGCCAAAACGATGGAGTCACTTACCGAGACACCCTCTACAGTTGAAAATCGCGCCGGAAGCGGAGGCAACTGAGGCTGTCGCCGAAACCGTCGTCGAGGCGGAGGCTCCGAAAAAACGCCGCGCTACCCAAAAAAGTACAAGCGTGATGTAAATCACAGAAACGTTTGCGCCGTGTCACCGTTCCTACCCTGCCACGCGATCGCTCAAAGGCAAGCCCGTTATCACTTCAGGTCGGTTGACGCACCAGGAGCCATCTACTTCACCGGCATTCTCGGCATCAACAATGATGGCGATATTGCCGGGGTACGCGATGGCAAAGATGGGCATGCACATGGATACGTATACGGATGCCAGCGGTATTACGCACGGCTACATCGCCACTCCGAACGAGTAACACTGGCGCGACATTGACTTCGTTCGCTCTCCTCATAGATTGACGATGCTATTCGGTTTTTTCACGGGGCCGAATAGCGTCGGTCGTCTGGTTCGTCGCAACGGTCGCCGCAATATTCTCACGGTGTGTCGAGGTTGGCAAGTTCGCGCATACGCCCTGGTGGCACACTGCTATACCTCAAAGAGTTTCACCGAAAGGCCTGGGTGAATAGTTACCACTGAGGTTCAGGCCCGTGACGATTGTGGCGTGAGCGAGGCGGGCAGTTCGTTTGGCATCGTCAGATAGGACCACTCCGTCGTACTCGGCTCAATGAGATTCAGGAGCCAACCGTTCTCCTGCCAGACGAACGTCCAGACAGTCTGTAAGTCGTCGATCTTCTTGTCTCCCTCGACAATCTTCCCGGTCGATTTGTCCCGCAGGTAGTCCACCACGCTGGCCGTAATGACCAGAGTCAACCGCGAACCCTGGCCGTCACCTGCCTCGTTGTGCTGGACGAAGAGAGGCTCGATTCGCTTGATAGACTTGAGTTGGCAGACGTTTTCCAGTCCTCGGTCCGACCAGTCGTCCAGCAGCATCTGCTGGTTCTGCATATACCAGGAGGTTGTGAAGGCGGAGGCCGACTCCATCTTCTGTTTGCCCCACGCGGACCAGACCCACTGGAATGCCGCTGTCGCACGATCCTTTACGTCCAGCCATCGATACTGCGGATAGAGAGCGGCCAGTCGGACCAGATCCTCCCGTGTGTGCCGGATCTGTATCGCGCGTTTGATCATATAGTAGACGATGAATGGGGAGAGCAGAACCGCCAGGATAAGGAAGAGAATGCGGCCTATCGGGGTCATGACAGCGTCCTTGATCAGGCCGCCGGGACCTGCCCATGCCGTGTAAGACGCGGTCAAAAAAAAGGTTCCCAGCCAGACGGTATAAAATCCCAGCATAATTCGCCATGATCGTTCCATGAATGCCTCTCCTTTCAAAATGGGGTCTCCCAGCGCGCCCTGGTTCCTGGGGAGAAACCGGAGCGGCGGGAAAGATTCGCTACTCGACCTCTTCGGCGTAGCCGTAGGGGCGGGTGTGGGCTTCGGGCAGGTAGGCGGCCAGCAGATCGATGGAGGCCTGGATGTCGTCGACATGGGCCATCTCGTTGACGGTGTGGATGTAACGCGTCGGAATGGAGAGCGTGAAGGAGGGAACGCCGCCGCGGCTGCGCTGGATTCCGCCCGCGTCGGTGCCGCCCCGTGGAAGAATCTCCAACTGATATTTGATGCCCTTCGCCTCGGCGACGTCCCGGAAGTGGCGGACGAGTTTGGGATGACAGAGCAGGGAGGAGTCGACGATCTTGATCGCCGTGCCGTTTCCAAGCCGCGTCACCTGATCCTGCTCGGGAACGCCGGGGAGATCGACCGCCAGCGTCACATCGAGCGCAATGCCGATGTCGGGCTGTAGGGCGTAGGCTGCCGTCGTCGCGCCGCGCAGGCCGACCTCTTCCTGCGTAGTGGCCACGGCGAGGATATGGGCTTTCGTCGGCGTATTCTGGAGTTTGCGGAGCGTTTCGATCAGAATGAAGACGCTAAGGCGGTCATCGAGGGTCTTGCTCACGACCATATCGCCTATCCGCTCCGCCGTTCGGTCCATCGTGACCATGTCGCCCAACTCGACGAGCGACTTGACCTTTTCGCCGGAGAGTCCGAGATCGACGAAAAACTCCTCGATCTTCGGGGATTTGTTCGCCTCCTCCGTCGTCAAAAGATGGGTCGGTTTGATCCCCGGCATCAGGGTGCCGCGGAGCGTCTGGCCCGCGAAGCCGTGTACCAGCACACGCTGCGCCACCATGGCGCGTGGGTCCCAGCCGCCGACCGGCAGAAGCCGTATAAATCCCCGATCGTCGATATGCTTCACCATGAAACCGATCTCGTCGAGGTGTGCCGCGATCATGACGCGCGGGCCATCACTCGCGCCCTTCTTGAACGCGATCACGTTGCCCATCACATCGACCTCCAGCGTGTCGCACAGCGGTCTCAGCTCCGCAATGACCAGCTTGCGGATGGCCTCTTCCCGGCTTGGAATGCCAGGTGTCTCGCAGATTCGTTTCAACAAATCGAAATTCAGCTCACTCATTCGGCTCTCCTGCGACCTATGGTCGGCGTTTCTATTCTCTCCCGTCTCGGCTTTACAGGAAAGCGAGGGGAGATTGCGATGCTCTGTCGAGTCTATTTTACATTGACGGCATCTTTACTTTATAGTGCGAGACGGGTTATAATAGGCGAACGATAGCGGTAATCCCTGCTGCATTTTGCAGTCGCTGTCGGTGCATCGTTGTTTTTCCCCTTTTGCGAAGCGGTTTACCGGCCTTCGCGCCCGGTCCAGGCGATGGTGCCCCTCGGTGAAAAGTCTGCACGGCTCCAAGGCGGAGTCGAAACCCGCAGGAGGTGCGTCTCTTTCGATGCCACTATTCGACAACTATCAGACCAATGGCTTCTACGATGAAATGTTTCAGCCGGACGGCCAACCACGCCCCCACTACTGGAAACTGTTCCAGCGTCTCACCGGCCTGTCTCTCGAAGACTTCCGCCGTCGATGCCAGTTGGCCGAGCTGACTCTCATTAATCAGGGCATCACGTTCGCGGTCTATGGCGGCGAGCAGGGGGTGGAAAAGCCCTTCCCCTTCGACCTGATTCCGAGGATCATTCCGGCCGACGAATGGGAACTGATCGAGCGCGGCCTCAAGCAGCGTCTGACCGCCCTGAACCTGTTCATTCACGATGTCTACCACGACCAGAAGATCCTGGCGGACCGTGTCATTCCGCGTGACCTCATTGTGAACGCCGCCTACTTCCGGCGCGAGTTCCTGGGCGCCGATCCGCCCGGCGGTATCTATGTGCATATCTGCGGCAGCGACCTGATCCGTGACCAGCACGGAACGTACAAAGTCCTCGAAGACAACCTGCGTACGCCGTCCGGAGTCTCCTATGTGCTGGAAAACCGGATCATCCTGACGCGCGTGCTGCCGCAGATGTTCCGTGACCTGCCCGTGCGACCCGTCGATCACTATACGACGCAACTGTTGAACAATCTGCGCGAGCTCGCCCCGGAGGGCCGCCGGGACTCTCCCAATGTGGTGCTGCTCACCCCCGGCGTCTACAATAGCGCCTATTTCGAACACGCCTTTCTCGCCCAACAGCTCGGCATCGAACTGGTGCAGGGGCGCGACCTGTTTGTAGACAACAATATCGTCTACATGAAGACCACGAAAGGACCGGAACGGGTCGATGTGATCTATCGCCGGGTGGACGACGACTTTCTCGACCCCCTGGTGTTCCGCGGCGACTCGGCGCTCGGCGCGGCGGGACTGGTCAATGCCTACCGCAGTGGCAACGTCGCCCTCGCGAACTCCATCGGCACGGGCGTTGCGGACGACAAGGTCGTCTACGCCTACGTGCCGCGCATCATCGAGTACTATCTGGGCGAGAAGCCGATCCTCGATAATGTCGAAACTTTTCTCGCCTCGGAGCCGACGCAGAGGCAGTATATTCTGGCCAACCTCGACAAACTGGTGGTCAAAGCCGCCAACGAGTCGGGCGGCTACGGGATGCTGATGGGGCCGCAGGCGAGCCAGGCCGAACGCGCCGAGTTCGCCGAGAAGATAAAGGCGAATCCGCGCAACTACATTGCCCAACCGCTCATCTCCCTGTCGCAAGCGCCCTCTTTTATCGACGAAACCAACATGGAGGGGCGACATATCGATCTGCGACCCTATATTCTGTATGGACAGAAGGAGATCACCATCATTCCCGGCGCCCTGACACGGGTCGCGTTGCGCAAAGGCTCTTATGTCGTCAACTCCTCGCAGGGGGGCGGCAGCAAAGACACCTGGGTGCTCGCGCACGACAATGCGAGCCTTAGCCAGCAGAGGAATGGCATGAGTCAGATGATGACCGGAACGGGAATGGCGCAGTCGCTGGGCGGCATGACGCAGAGCTTCGGCAAACCGGCTCCGACGACCGAACCGGAAGGAGGCTCGTAATGCTCAGTCGAGATGCCGACTCCTGTTACTGGATCGGCCGCTACGTCGAACGCGCCGAAGCGACCGCCCGCATGGTCGATGTTCACTATCACGCCGCGCTGGAGACGACGCTTCCCGCCGCCGATCTCGATCGAGAGGACGCGTTTACGCCGATGCGCTGGGCGTCGCTGCTCGCGATCTCCGGCAGCACGAAAGACTATCATGCGCGCTATGCCACGGAGAACGACCGGGACGTAATCCATTTTTTCGTTTTCGATATGGAGAATCCGGGTTCGATTTTGCGGGTCTGGACCGGAGCCCGGGAAAATGCCCGTTCGATTCGAGAGCAGATCGCCTCGGAGATGTGGGAGAGCCTGAACGTCTTTTACTTGCAGCTGCGGGAGTGGAACGTGGACCGCGTGCTGGCCGGCTCTCCACACGAGTTCTTTCAAGCCGTGAAGAACGCCTCCCACCTGTTTCAGGGCATCCTCAATCGCACGATGTTGATGAGCGAACCCCGTGACTGGCTCGACACCGGGCGCTTTTTGGAGCGCGCCATTCAGACAGCGCGTCTACTGGATGTGAAGTACCACGACCTGCTGCCGGTCTACGTCACCGACATTCCAGAAACCGACCATGCGCCGTCGGCGGAACGACAGCCCAACCCTTACGGAGTCGGCGGGCCGCTGGATATGCACGGCTGGATTGCGGTGCTGAAATCGGTCAGCGCCTTCGAAATGTATCGTAAAACGCACCACGACGGGATCCGGCCAGCCAGCATCGTCGATTTCCTGGTGCTCAACCCCACCTTCCCGGCTTCGGTGCGGCATGGGATCGGGCGCGTCGAGGGCTGCCAGAAGCGCATTAGCGGCAATATGCGCGACGAACCGACGACCGATCCGGAACGTCTCCTCGGCAGACTGCGCGCCGACCTGACCTATATACGCTCCGACGAGATCATCCGCAGCGGGCTGCATCAGTTTCTGGACAGCGTACAGGGACGCTGCGACGATGTCGGCCGAGCGATCACACGCACCTATCTCTCCTACTGAGAGATCGTGTCTCTCCGGAACAGGGAAACTGCCACCGTGCGCCTGCGCCTCTACCATACGACCCGATACAGCTACACGACTCCCGCGACGGAGAGTCACAACGAAGTTCGACTGATGCCCTTGAGCGACGGCGATCAGACGTGCCTCGACTTCCGCCTGACGGTCCTGCCGTCCACACCGGTTTTCGAGTACGATCTGCCCACCGGTCGCGTCCACCACTTCGGCGTCCGCTCTGCGCACCACGAACTGGCGATTATGGCCGAGTCGCTGGTCGTCACGCATCGCCACGACCCGTTCGCGGGACTCAACCTGACCGAAGACGACAGCGCGTTCTATCGGCAGCCGACAGTTCGGGAGCGCTATGGCGAGTATCTGGCTCCGACCGAACGGGTGCTCCTCCATCCGGAGACGGAGCGCATCGCGGTCGTGGCGCACAAGCAGGCAGACGTCGGTTCCGCCTCCTTTCTGATCGCTCTGACGCGGCTGCTCTACCATGTGATCGCCTACGCGCCGGGAGCGACCAACGTCAACTCTTCGATTCAGCAGGTGCTTGAACAGAAAAGTGGCGTCTGTCAGGACTTCGCCCATCTCATGCTCGCCGTCTGTCGTCGCCAGCACATTCCTGCGCGCTACGTCAGCGGCTATCTCTACACCGGCGAACGCGCGGAAGACTATCCTGTCACGGAACTACCGGAGGATAGCGTGGACGAGAAGCCGTCCTACTCACTTCGCACCAGTCCCACCGGCGGAGACGCCATGCACGCCTGGGTCGAATGTCTGCTGTCGGACGGCAAATGGCATGGCTTCGACCCGACGAACAATCTGCTGACCAATCAGAACTACGTGAAGGTCCATTTCGGGCGGGATTATGGGGACGTTCCACCGATACGCGGGATCTACCGAGGCCCTTTTGCCCGCGCAATGGATGTCGCCGTGCGGGTGCTGCGCGAACAATAACAGGAAAAAAGAAAGGGATACGAACAGGAAGGCAGGAAAGGGCTAGGAGATGAAGAAGATTGAGGCGATTATTCGGCCGCTCAAGTTGGATGAGGTCAAGATTGCGCTGGGGGAGATCGGGGTGACGGGGCTCTCGGTGTCGGATGTGCGGGGCAGTGGGCGGCAGCGTGGTCATCGGGAGAGTTTTCGGGGCGTGGAGTACGCGATCGAACTGCCTATGAAGATCAAGATCGAGATCGTGGCGCGTGACGAAGACATCGATGAGATCGTCACTACGATAGAACGCCATGCGCATACAGGCGAACAGGGCGACGGTAAAATCTTCGTGCTGCCAATGGAAGACGCCGTCCGTGTGCGTACCGAGGAGCGAGGAGATGACGCACTGTAGGGGAGAGGGTGCAAGGAGGGTGGTGACGATGCGGGAACGACTGACAGCACTGCTGATGAGAATGGGGCTCCTGCGTGATAACACACTGCAATCGTCGCGCGATGCTGCCGAACTGCCGGACGATCCCAACGTCGAATTTCGTTCGTTGAGTCCGCCCCAGGCTGCCGCGCTCGGCATAGACACCGCCCTGGTCTGCCCTGTCACCCGCCAGTCGCTGCAAACAGGCAGTTTCCTCTATCTGTGCCGTAACTGCAATACGGCCTATAGCGCCGAAGGTTGGGCCTTTCTTCGGGATACGGACAAAGGGCGCTGCTGTCACTGCCGGAAGGCTGGCTCCGTGGTGCCCTTCCGGGAGAGAGAGACGCACCTTTGAATTCCGAAGAGGATCGTTATACGCGGCATCGGCTGATCGACTGGTGGGACCAGGAGCGTCTGCACCACGCGCGTGTCATGGTGGTCGGCGCGGGGGCCATCGGCAACGAGGTCATCAAGAATCTGGCGCTCATCGGTGTCGGACATCTCGTCATTGTGGACAGCGATACGGTCGAGCTATCGAACTTAACCCGCAGCGTGTTGTTTCGCGCCGCAGACCACGGGCGGGCGAAGGCAGAGGTGGCGGCAGAGCGCGCTGCCGAAATCAATCCTGACATCCGGGTTCGCTCTCTCGTCGGTGATCTCGAATTCGATGTCGGTCTTGGCGTCTATCGGGACATGGATGTCGTCATCGGCTGTCTCGACAGTGTGCAGGCCCGTCTGGCCCTGAATCGCCTTTGCCGACGGGCGGGTGTTCCCTGGCTGAACGGCGGTATCGAAGCCACGATTGCGGAGGTCAGTCTGTTTGACGGCAGATCGGGAGCCTGCTACGAGTGCGCCATGTCGGCGGCGATGTGGGAGGAGCGCAACCGGCGATTCGCCTGCGGCGGCCTGCGCGCCGAGGAGGCCGATCAGAAGATGCCGACGACCGCCGTGGTCGCCTCTATCGTTGCAGGGTATCTCGTCAATGAGGCGTTGCTGCTGCTGCATGCCGCCGGCTCACTGCAAAAAGAGGGGCTGGCCTTCTCTCAGAAGCTCTATCTGACTCTGAAGCCCTATCATTTCGGGGTTTACGACCTGCCGGAAAATAGTGAGTGCCTGGCCCATGATACCTGGGAACCTATCGAGGGTATCGAGCAGTCAAAAGAGATAGCAACGCCCCGTCTTTTGCTGGACCTTGCGGGCGAGTCGGGCGGGGCGGTCGAACTGGGCTTCGATCTTCTGACGCAGATGCGGTGCGTGGAGTGTGGCGCGGTAGAGACGGTTTTGAAGCCGTTGGAACGGTGCGGTATGGAGTGGACGTTCTGTCCCGATTGCAAAACGCGCAGTCGCCAACCGGAGGCCGTGAACTGGCTGGACGCCGCAGGACCCTATGCGGACGTTTCACTGGCACGGATGGGGCTTCCGAACGGCGCCGTCGTGAGCATTCAAGGGGAGGGGACCAGGCGTTTCCTCCAACTGTCCGGAGGCGATCTCTTTGGCGAGGGCTGGAAAGGCTGAAACATGAGCGGAGAACGAGTTGTTTTCTATTTGCAGACTGCGGACAAAACACGCAAAGCGGAGATCGTGCTTCCACGCACGATGACCGCGCAGGACCTGATACGCGCTTCGACCAAACGCTGGAAGATGCTCTTCGGCTCGAACTACGTCGTCACGAACCTCTCTTTGAACCGGCAGTTGCTTCCTTTTGAGATGCTGACCGAAGAGAGAGTGCGCGACCACGACACCCTGATGATTCAACCGCTGGCAACGCACGGCGGGGAGTGATCGGTATGGCGAACGCGCGAGACCTGCGTCTTCAGTCAGATTACCTCCACCTGCGGGCGCTTGCCCACGGAAGCGGTGGAACGCTCATGATGGAGTCGGTCAAAGGGCGGCCGATCGATCAGTACGTTCTGGTCTATCGGTGTCGGGGCATCGAGCGACTGGAGAAGGGGCGACCGGTCTACCGAGAAATGCACCGCGTCTCTATCCGCCTGCCATCAAAATATCCCGCACCGATCGCACCGCCGGTGGTTCAACTGCTGACCCCCTTGTACCATCCTCACGTCTATAAGAACCTGGTCGTCTGCATGGGAAACTGGCAGACGAGCGAATTTTTGGACCGGTTCGCGCTTCGGCTGGGCGCGCTCCTGCAGTTCGAGCGTGAATATCTTGCGATCAAGGATCCTGCCAACGAGGCGGCGGCCGAGTGGGCGAAAAAGAACCGCCTCCTTTTCCCGACCGACCACTGCACCTTTGTCAACGATCCGCCCGTCCGGAAAGCGCCTGATGCCAACCTTCCTTCCTTCACGCCTCTCCTGGACGACCTGCCTTTTCTCTCGCCCCGGAATGAGGCGGAGGAGGACAGCACCGTCGTCTGGAAGGATCTGTAGATGCGTCCTTTCTGGAAGAGAAAAACGGAAGACCGGGCTGTGCCCTCGATACCGAATGCGGCAGACCCGGATCTGCTGGCGCGGCAGGAGGACGAGGCGTTTGTTGCGTCCGTGCTGAGGAAGCGACTGGAACGGGAGAGCAAGGCTGGCCTGGAAACTCCGCCTGTCGTTCCGGAACTCGATGAGATCGAGTGGGTCGATCAGGAGGACGTCTATCGGCCCCAACGCGCGCGCGCCTCTGAATTTCTGAGCGCGCTGTCGCCGGAGCGCATGCCGGATCTGCGGCGCGGCTCCTCTTGCTGTCTCGTGCGTCGGGCTGCCTTCGAAAAGTTACAGAGGCACCTGCGCAGTGACACCCGGATAGAACTCGGCGGTCTGCTGATCGGCGAATCCATCTACGATGCAGATCTCGATCTCTACTGTGTGGTCGTGGAAGAGGCTCTGCCGGCACACGATGGCGAGGGCACTGCCGTTACCTTTGCCTATACCGCTGCGACGTGGCAGGCTCTCACGCCTCAGTTGCAGTCTCTGCCGACGACATGGACCTTGCTCGGTTCCTACCATTCCCACCCTGGTATGGGGGTGTTTCTCTCCTCCACCGATTTGGAGACGCAGCGCGGCGTCTTCTTCCATGACTGGCAGATCGCCCTGGTGATCGATCCTATCTCTCACGCGGTCGGCTTCTTCTTCGGAGCCGAGGGACACCCCTGTTCACAATGGTCCCTGGTCTGATCCTCTCTGGAGTTTCCGATTCCCCGTCAGATTTTGCTATACTGAAAGGCCGGGTATGCAGCGCTTACGTCCAACAGCGTACGCGTACCGTATCTCGGCCGCTGACGGGACGCGCCGAGAAATAGAAGGATTACTCATGAGCTACGAACCCAGTCCGATCTTCACCGATGGCGTAGAGATTCCCCAAGAACTATTGCCCTTGACCGAACGCCTCGCGGAACATATACACGACCTCTGGGCCGTGCAGCGTACCGCCGAGGGATGGCGTTATGGCGCGCAGCGGGACGATACCCACAAACTCCATCCCGGCCTCGTACCCTATGACGCGTTGCCGGAGAGTGAAAAGGAGTATGACCGCATCACTGCGCTCGGCACGGTAAAGGCGGTTCTTAAACTCGGGTACCGGATCGTACCTCCCGAAACCCGATAGGATTCGTGACCGGGTACACGTGGAAGCGATTGTCCGACGCATGCTGCAAAGTTACCATGGAGGATGAATAGAGCTATGAACACGCCGGAATATGTGGTTCGACTCGGAGATGTTCTCTTGGAGCCGTCCGATTTGCTCCTTTTGAAACATGCGCAATCGTTCTACGGTGCCGACAGGGCAGTCATGACTATGCTTGTTTCATCCGGCCTATGCGATGAGAGGGATCTCAGGCTCAAGCCTGGAGACTTCAAGATCATTGAGACGCAAGGCAGGCTCGCTCCCGCCCGGGTCATGTTCCTCGGTACGCCGGACTTGACTGCATTTGACTACGACGAGATACAGGGCTTCGCGCAAAGGTTCATCGAAATCCTCTCCAGTCTCTCGATGCCACTGAAGGTGCTGACGACGACGGTCCACGGAGGCGGATATGGATTGGACGAAGGCGAATCCCTCCAACGCTTGATATGTGGATTCCAAAGAGGTTTGTCTGCAGCGTCATCAACCGATATCGGAAAGATAGAATTCCTCACCAATGACGAGCGGGCAAAGCGAACGTTGGAGTCAGTACTTACCCAAATGGATCTCCCCGCAGAAATACCAAACTCTGAACATGTCGGGATTACGCATGCTGCAACAGATCCCGGCCAACTGGAACTGGAGAAGGAAGATCATGGGATACGACAGACGGACGCAGCGTCTATGGAAGAGATACAACGGGTAGATGCGGTAGCGCGCAAGAAGAGTGTGTTTGTGGCCATGCCCTACTCGGAAGAGTTCGAAAACGTCTATGAATTTGGAATCTATCCCGCCGTGCGCAACTGCGGTTTCATCTGCGAAAGGGTCGACAAGACCCATTTCACAGGCGACATCCTGCATCGCGTCAGACATGGCATCGAAACAGCCTTCATCGTAATCGCTGATCTCACGGAGGGTCGCCCAAACGTTTACCTCGAAGTTGGTTATGCCTGGGGCCGCGGCATACCGGTTATACTGCTTGCCCGCAAGGGAGAACTTGTCCATTTCGACCTCAGTACGCACCGCTGCCTCTATTATGGCAAGTTCACTCAGCTTGCAAAGGATTTGGAACAACTCTTGCGCGGGCTTGAGGCTCCCGAGGAGATCAAGAACTAGAATTGCCTCATCGGACCCGGCTCACTTCTCAAGGGACGATTTCACACGGCGCCTGTAGGGGAGTTGGGACTTCCGTTCCCGCAAAAGACGCTGTTGTCCATCGGCAGCTAAACGGTGGAAACTCGCGAATGGCTAGGCCGTGACCCTCGGTCATCTTTGAAAGGCTAGGAGCAGACATGAACTGGTTCAAGCGGCTCTTCTCCAAACAGACAGGCGATCCCGTTGCTCCCGATCCGCAGTTGCCGGAGCCGGCTCTGCCCGTCACACTGCAACCCTCCGGACCTGACTCGCTCGAGTCACAGCCTGCGGGAGAGCCGGATAACGAGTCAAATCCGAGCATGCGGGTCTTCCTCTCGTGCGTCAGCGTCGAGTTCCGATCCTATCGCCTCAAACTCGCCAACCAACTCGGCGCGCTCCAGGGAAGACCCTGCGAGGTCAAAGTCCAGGAAGACTTCCAGCAAGGGGGCCATACCCTCCTCGACAGCC
>JBBQPO010000108.1:0-18579 GCA_038217285.1 Chthonomonadales bacterium | reverse complement strand
GCCGACGGGGGTTGCAGTCACTCCGAATGGCGCGCTAGCGGTCGTGACCAACAGCCTCAGCGGCTCCGTCGCCTTTGTGGATCTGAACGCCTGCAAGGCAGAGATTCTGCCGCTTCGGGGCGCGCCGTGGGATGTGGTGTTGTCGCCGGATGGAGCCCGCGCCTACGTTTCGGTCAGCCAACTCGATCAGGTCGCGATTATAGATGTGGCGGCGCGTAAGATCGTGGGCACGATCCCGACCGGTCGCCGACCCCGCGCGCTGGCCATCACCCCCGATGGCGCGACGGTCGTCACCGCGAACATGACCGCCGGCTCCATCAGCTACCTGGACACCGCCACCCGCATCGAAACCGCGCAGGGGCGGACGCCCGCCGTAAACCTGCGCGGAATCGCCGTGTTTCCGGACGGGCGTCAGGCGTTCGTCGTCGGGCAGCGCGCCCAGAACGAGAGGCCGACGGAGACCTCGATCGGGATCTGGTCCAATCAGGCGTTCCTTCAAGTTCCGGACGGTCCCCGCAACGGCGTCCAGAACCTCTGGCTCGACCTGATGGGCCAGGATGTCGCTGATCCGGACTCCGTCGTTCTGGATGCGCAGCGCAGACGGGCTTTTGTGACCTGCAGCGGCGGCCACAGCCTCAATATCGTTCCTGTAAGCGGCGACGGGAACACCCTGACGGTACGGAACATCGGCGCGCATCCGTCCGGCCTGGCCTTCACGCCGGACGGAAAAGAGCTCTGGGTTGCGAATATGCTCGGCAACGATCTGGCGGTCGTCGATCCGCAGTCGCTGCGCATAACGCGCCGAATCAATCTGGGGCCGACAGCCCGAAAAGACCCCACGCTGCTGGGTCGGTATCTGTTCACGACGGCGACCATCGTCAAGGGCGGGCAGTTCAGCTGCAACTCCTGCCATCCGGACGGCGGCACCGACGGCATCTCCTGGAAGTTCGTGCATGTGAAGGACGCGCTGGGGAAGGAGATCGACCGCAACGCGAAAGGTCTGCGTGGCCACATCGGGGAGAGCGGCCCGTATCGCTGGAGCGGCCACGAACCCAGTCTGGAGCGCTTTATCGAGGAGGAGATACCGGGTCTTCTCCAGGGAGAAAAACCGACGCCTGCCGAGGTTCATGCCCTCGCGGCTTACGTGGGATCTTTGCCGCTGACCCTGAACCCGTTCCGCGCATCCGACAACGCCTTCACCGCCCCGGCCGTGCGCGGCAAAGCGCTGTTCGAGGGCAAAGCCGGCTGCGTATCGTGCCATTCCGGCCCTCGCGCGGGTGGGCGGCAGAAAGCATGGATCGGTACGACGCCTCCGGGCATGGACCTGCAAGTGCCTCGGCTGGACGGAGTCTACGACACGGACCCTTACCTCCACGATGGCAAGGCACGGACCCTGGAGGAGGTATTTTCGGAGCAGAACCCGAAAAAGATGCATGGGAAGGCGCACGAACTGTCTGACGCGGAGAGAAAAGACCTTCTCGAATACGTAAGAGAACTATGAGGCGCTTTAACGCGCTCGCACGCATCGGCCCCTTTTTCATCGGGCCGCACTACCGGTGCTGCGCCCGTACTCTCGGGTGCGCCCGACATCCAGCCCGGCTTCTGCGCCGGATGACACAAGGAGACGACTGAATGAGGAAACTGAAACTGGGCCTGTTCGTGGCCGCCGCAAGTATGCTCGCCGTGACCGCTTTCGCCGCCGTAGAGTCAGGGCTCAAGCCGGGCGCATTTCCGGGCGCGTTCCAGGTGGTCGATGTCACCGGGCCGCACAAGGGCAAGGAACTCTGCTATCGCTGCGCCTACGGCGCCTCCCCCGTTGTCGCTGTCTTCGTGAACGGCGACGCGACCAAGGCGACCAAGCTGGTGGCCGACATTCAGAAAATGGTCGACAGCCATAAGTCCAAGCGCCTCAAGAGCTTCGTGGTCTTCATGAGCGGTCCCGAAGCAAAAGACGCCATTCAGAAGATCGCGGCCGACAACAAAACCACCATCCCGCTCGTCTTTCTGCCCAAGGGCGTCAACGAAGAGGACATCGCGGCCTACAAGATCAGCCCCTCCGCCAAAAACACGGTACTCATCTGGAGGGGATCGATCAAAGGCAATTTCGTAGACGTGGATGCAGCCAAACTGCCCCAGGTCGAGAAGGCCGTCGACGCGATGCTACAGTAGGGGCGAGCCCTGCAAACTTGCGTCTATCGGATACCGGTCCGCCTCTTCCCGTTTCTCCTAGCGAGACGTGAAGAGGCGGACTGCCTGCTTCGTAGGCCATCGAAATATTCGTGAAAGAGGGAGAGCATCCGTAGTGAGTACCGACGCTCAAGAACTCAGGGAGCGCTTGCAGGCGCAGATGAACCGGTCAGAACACAGGCGGGCAGTAGCCGCACATTATCGGCGGAACTTCGGCACGATAGCCGGGTGGGGGAGGAACCGGCCAGCAGTCCTGCGGAGCGTTCGTTAAGATCAGCGCCTTATCGAACCGGCCCGCGTCCTCGAGTTCGACGCAGGCGATCATATCCGTTCCGTAGTGTCGGTGGGCGTGCATCGCCCATTGGCGAGGCGCGCCGAACACAGGATGGTTCTTCTCCAGTGCGTCCACCATCAAGAGCAGCCCGATTTGCCCACCCTGTCGGCGGAAACCGGCGAGCAGACTGGGAAAATACTGGAGGGTGCAGATGTCGCCGCAGGGGATTCCCTGGCACAGGTCCGTGCCCTGCGGGCCGTCCGGATCCGGCACACCGTCGAGATCGATAAACCGCTCGCACTCCGGGCAGAGGACGGGCACAACGTCTCGGTTCGGCAGCGCCGCCGTGAGCGCGGTGGAGAACTCCAGAGGAAACAGAACTTCCGGACGATCGTAGGGGGTGCTGGCAAGCTTCGGCCCCGGCGCATTGTCCCAACTGCGACAGGACGGATTGCCGCATCCACAGCCCATCGGCGGACCTTGAATATCGGCCAGCCAGACCCGCCGCGCCCAGGGCGCGGCCTCGATCTTCTGTCTGGCCGTGGCGAGGGCGTACTGAAAAGCGGCCTGCGTATTCAGGCCGAGGTAGGGCGCGACGACGGCCGGATGCCCGCCCGAATAGTCGGGAAAGCGCGTCAGCCATTCGTGGTGCTGAGGACAGTGCATCCACTCGGGATGCTGCGCCACGGCGGATGGGTCACGCGCGACCTGCAGCCAGGCATGCGATTCCAGTCCTGCTGCCTGCGTCGCCTGGAGCACGGCCTCCCCGACCGGAGACGTAAGGGCCCATGCCATCGCCTCACATCCCAAAGTTCGGGCCTCTTCTATCGCCTTCGGCCAGTCCTGCGGTTCTGCCTGAAGTACCCTCATGCCAACACCTCCTGGAACGCCTGGTTCACGATGGCGTCGGTCTGCGCCATCAACGAGTTTCCCGCCTTAACGTGGGGCGACGCCTCCTGGTTCCTTGGGCTTTGCCTGCTCAGGTTGTGCCGGCTTTGCCTGCTCCAGTTGTGCGCGCAGTTGCGGCGGCATCCATCCGCCCTTCGGATAGTCGAGGCCGTGCGCGTCGGACATTCGATTGAGGAAGGAGAACATGCCTACTTCGAAGGAGGCTTCCCAAATCTGTTCGTCCGTCCAACCGGCTTCCCGCATCGTCTGTACGTCCGCGTCCTGCGTATGCGCGGAGTTCAGGGTCAAGAGTTTGACGTAGGTCAGCAGCGCCTGATCCTTTGGCGTCAGTTTTACTTTGCTCAGGTCGCCGGTGCCGATCGCATCGACGAGATCCTGGTCTACATTTTGCTCCCGCAACGCGGCAGCATGTGAGCCCAGTCAAAATTTGCACTTGTTGAGCGAGGAGACATAGGCGGCGATCATCTCATGCTCCCGCCGCTTCAGGAAGCCGTCTGAAAAGTGGATTTGCGACATGATGTTGAACATCTTGTAGGCTTCCGGGCGGAGCGCCATCGTCTTCACAATGCCAGGGATCCCCTGTTTCAGCGCCTCCGGAGGCGCTCCGTAGACTTCTGGCGCTTTGGGATCGTCTTCATCGATCCACTTGATGCGCCCCATCAACATGCCCTTGCGCACTCCCGCGCGAATCTCGTCCGGCTGCGAGGTGCGGGCAAGCTCCCGTCCGAAGCGATCGTAGACGATGGCCGTCGGCGTCGCTTTGATCCTATATTGCAGAGCCACTGGCGCCGTGAGGGCCTTCAGGCGCACCACATCCAGGATCACCTTGTCGTCCTTCGGCAACTGCGTCTTAAGGTCGGTCAAGAACTGCTGCTCGATGACACTCGTCTCCTGCACGAACAGGACCACGGTCGTGCCCTCTGCCTTTAGAACCTGCTTGATTTCGAAGCGTTCGCCCTTCGAGACGAGCTCGGCCCGACTCTGCGCCTGCACGGCAGGACTCGACAGTCCGCCGCCCACGACGCACAGCCAGGGCAAAGCCAGAAAAATCGGTCGTTTCTGCATAGAATTTACTCCTCCCGGTAGTGTGCTGCCGGATTCCCCTTTTGCTTTCAACCTGAGGGCAGACGCAGCACAAACAGCCGATCCAGGTTCTGTGATCGGGGTATCCGCGTCGCCCAAGATAACCCTGCCTGCATTATACGCCATTTCCCATCGCATGGCACTGGATCGGTGCGTGACACCGGCATAGTTATTCTGCCGACTATTGCCTATAATGAGGCCGTTCAGACGGCTCGATGATCGAGTATCTCTTTATCATGCCTGTTTGATCCTGGAGCGTTACTGTAGTGCTCTTACGGGCGATAGGCTTTCCATTCTGATCCTGATAGGTCTGGTCGGGATCGCGTTGGATGAAAACAAGGATGGGTAAACTAACAAGGATGGGTAAACTAACCATGTGCTTGAACTCCTTCTGCAAAATAGCGAAGACGGAGCCGTCCAGTGTACCCACAAGTTGCCCTTGGGGGTCGAAAGCGAACCGAAGTTCAGCAGGCGCGAGCGCTCCCAGCACACGCATACATCCCAAATTGCGATTCGACAGCGGAGCTTGAACATCCATCCAATGGATCAGGTTTCTGACCTGTCCATCCCGCAGACGTGCCATCTCTAACAGATCGGGAAACCCATGGTGTCCGTACTTAGGCAACTCCCAAGAATTACTGCTCCACATTCGGACCCCTTCTGACTTCAACCGAGGCGGAATTGTGGAGCGATAATAGTTTGGCGGTTCCTTAACGAAGTTAGCCAGCCACCGATCAAGCAACGGCTGAGGGACATTTGCCTGACGGTCCTGGGCCCAGGACCTACTGTAAACTAAAACGTCCTTGCCGACCTTGCGCCAGCGATAGCCTGCTTTGGCGCAGAGGAGAGTAATCAACTGCTCTGGCGTCCCTTTTGTCTGGTCTACCTGGATTGGCCATTTGGGAAACACCTCCGCGTAGACGGAAATGCCCGATTCCTTCGCAATCAACTGCAAGGCCGTTTCCAGCGTCATGGACGAAGGATTGGCGGACGCCTGGCTTTGCCGATGGGCGAAGAGGTCTACTACGGGACTCTGCTGCGCGGTCGGCGGCAGTTGCATCTCCTCGGTGTCCAGCAACCCTGTCAACTGCCTCTGCGTGTCGAAGATAAAACTACGAGTGCAGTACGCATTTTTATGTGGATTGACGCTCATAAAGTACACACTGTTCATTTCACTTTCACCTTCGCGCTCCAACCGCAGGATTGCACCGGAAGTAGATTGGCCGAGCGTGGAACTGCTATTGGGTACCCCGTTAGGAGTGGACGGAATTCTTAAGACCCCCTGAGCTTCCGGAGAAAAAATAAGATTGGGCAGGTCAACGCTGCTCTGGTCCAGAAGCGCCTCCATTTGGCTGTCTGCCAGGGCAGCGAAGGCTTCGCCGAGGGGGCGGCATTCACCGTCCAGTAAACCCTCCCCGGTGCGAATGCATGCCTGGAGACAGGGGCACTCCGCTCGAAACTTCGCTTGTTCCTCTTTGGGCAGTCGGGTATAACTCTTCAGTTCTTTTAGCCAGCGAAGGCAGGTCTGACGTGGCACGTCCAGAAGCGCCTCTTCTTCGTCTATCCCATGACGAGTACGTCTCAGATAGTAGACCGGCTGCTTGGATTCTTCGGTGGTTCTGAGTCATTCACAGGACCAGGGCGGCAGTGTACCGTGCCCAAATAGATCTTGCAGTCGGCCCATGATCCTGTTTAAAGGCTGATCCTTGACATTTGACGTTTAGACTACAAGCCGACGTTGCCGAACGCCCCGGCATTGCTGAGCGGGTTCATTGTCAGTCGGTTTTTGTCGCCCCTCGGTTCTAAGCCTTCTTAAGACTGCCTGTGTGTCGGCGCTGATAGACTCGCTTCTCACAAAATAGAGTGGGAAGCGGTAGACTGCTCCCCACTCTGATGACATGCCATACATGATCAGCGGCGGAACTCGCCAGTCAAGGGCGGTTCCCATGCTTACCTTACGGCAGGCTCAGACGGTCTTTCTGCGGCGATTTCGCAGCGACACACTTCCGACCAGCACCAGCGTGGCGACGAGAGCGACGCCTCCTGGCTCCGGAGTCGGGATTGGCGTCTCCACCAGGTCGAATGTTCTTCGTCCGGGGTCGGGAATGATGCCGATGGCAAACTGCCTCTCGTGGAGCAGCAGACTCGTCACGTTGAAGTCCCCGCCAATGGCGACCTTATTGATGCCATCGCCAATGTTGAGAGTAGTGGCGGGATCAGGGAGATTTACAGGATTGAAGGGTGGGAAGGTCGCTCCGGAATCGTTCGGATGAAAATGTGGCTCTGGCGGATGCGAATCACTCGGGGGATTGTTCGGGGCTGGAGTGTTGTCGATCAACTGCATGGTATAACCGGCCCAGTCCTTCGTCGACTGGTTGGTCACTGTCTCCTTAAAAAGCAGGCGCAGACCCCCGGAAACACTCGACGTTGAGGTCTCGAACACCTGCTGGAAACTGATCGTCAGGGGATCGATGTTATTGCGCGTCGTCGTCTCGATCAGGGTACCCTTAGTACTAAATCCGTTTTGCGACGCATCAAACGACAGGGAGATCGGACCAGCGTATTGCACCTGCCAGGAGGTGCCGGGAATCGTACTGCCGGAAGGAAGCGGGTTGGCCTGACCGAAGGCGAGACGTGGAGTACCGACAAAACCAAGCAGGCTTATAGAAACGGATAGAAACATATTTCGGACAGATGGGCGGCACGTCATGATGTTCTCCTTTGCATATCATTAGAAGGCCTAACGAACTGTTTTGCTCTGGCATCAGGTCTATTATTATCACTGCACAAATCGTGCCAAATGAGTAACACTTCGAACGGCACAGGGAATCTTCGCTGCGATAGTGAATAGAATGCCACGAACGATAACGGGCAGGTTCGTGGGAGAGGCGACGCGGCCTCTTCGGCGGATGAGGAGGCGAAGATGCACCTGGTTTTGAAAACCTGGATGTGGGCGCTGGCGGCAGGGATAACGCTGAGTCTGACGACAGGCGTGGTGAGTGCGGCCCCGGCAGTGCGAATGCGGAAGATCGTCCTCATCGCTGGGTCGATGATCGGACACGACAAGCAGACGCACGAATACGAGAAGAGCGTGATCCTGCTCAAGACCCTGCTCGACACCGCCCCGAATCTCAAAAACGTGCGGACGGAGGCCTGCTTTCACGGCTGGCCCGAAGACGAACGCACTCTCGACGATGCCGACACCATCGTCTTCGTCACCGATGGCAGCGACCGCAATGAGGCCGACCATCCGCTCTATGTGGGTGACCGGCTGAAGGTGATCGAGCGGCAAATGCGCCGTGGCTGCGGTTTGATGGAGTTCCACTGGTCTACCTTCGCCCCGAGCCGGTTCCAGGCCCAGATCACCGACTGGGTCGGCGGCTATTTCGATTACGAAACCGGAACGGCGCCCAACCACTGGTACTCCGCCATTCAGACCTATACGGCTCCCGTTACGCTCGGCGCGGCTACAAGTCCGATACTGCGCGGCGTCAAGCCCTTTACCGTGGAAGAGGAGTTCTACTATAAGATTCGCTTCCAGCCCGACGATGCGCGGGTGACTCCGATTCTGCTCAGCCGTCCGCCGAACGAATCGACCGACTATCCGGTGGGCTGGGCGGTTCAGCGTAAGGATGGCGGGCGCGGCTTCGGCTACACCGGCGGACACTTCTTCAAAAACTGGTGGCTGCCCGACTATCGGCGTCTGATCCTGAACGCTATCGTCTGGACGGCGGGCGTCGAGGTACCAGCGGGCGGAGTCGATTCGCGGCTGGAACAGCCGGTGAAAGCGTTGATCCTGACCGGTTACCATCATCCCGGCCACGACTGGCGGCAGTTGACCGCCGCCCTGATTCAGACGCTCGAACAGGATCCACGCCTCCAGGTCGATGTCACCGAACAGATCGAAGACCTTGTGACGCCCAAAATCGCGGGCTACGATCTGCTTGTCATGAACTACAACAACTGGGATCGCCCCGGTCTGAGCGAGGCGGCGAAGGCCGGATTTGTCCGCTACCTGGAAAACGGCGGCGGCCTGGCGATCATTCATTTCGCCAACGGCGCTTTCAACTACACCCTGCCCAACAAAGAGTCGGAGTGGAAAGAGTATCGGACCCGCATCGTCCGCCGCGCCTGGATGCATGACCTGCCGAGCGGTCACGACCCCTACGGCCCATTTCATGTCGATGTTGCCCCAACGAAGGATCCCATCACCGCCGGACTGAAGGCGTTCGACACCACGGACGAACTCTACTTCAAGCAGGTCGGGGATCAGCCCATTGTGCCCCTGGTTACCGCACACTCCAAAGTGACCGGCCAGGACGAACCACTGGCCTGGACCTATCTCTATGGGAAGGGGCGAATCTTTCAGACGATGCTCGGGCACGATGGGCCAGCGGTGCGCAGCGCAGGGGCGCTGATCCGGCGAGGGGCAGCCTGGGCCGCACGCCTCGACCGGCTCAGCTTCGATCCGCCCATAGCATTGGTCACCAACGCGCCCTTCCGAGTGGGCAGCCAGTGGACCGTCGAACAGTCGCTCCAGACGGCGAAAAATCAGGCGAAAGTGACCGGAGAGCCTCTGGCGGAAGGACGGTTCGGGAAAGCCCTCGACGCCCGCGTCGGTGGGGCGTTCGCGCCGGGCCGCGTGGCCTACCGCACTCCCCCGCTCACGGTCGAGTGCTGGGCCAAAATACACTCGAAGACCAACTTCAACATCCTGGTCGCGAATGAAGACAAGAGCTCCAGCACCCATTGGGAGATGTTTACCTTCGCACAGACCGGGCAGTTTACGGTCTATATGCCAGGCGTGACACCGGACCATGTCCGTTCCGGCTTCGATGTCTGCGACGACCACTGGCACCACCTGGCGATGGTCTACACGGCCGGTCGTGTGCGTCTCTATGTAGACGGCAGGCAGGCCGTGGATCAGGCGATTGTCGCGAACGTCGGTACCTCGCAGCCCGGTGAACTGGCGTTCGGCAGTCTGGTCTCCGGCGAGATCGGCTGTGATGGCCTGATCGACGACGTGCGAATCTCTCAGTCGGCGCTCGACATCAAAGCAGTACCAGTCGCCCCCCTCCCTCTGGAAGACGCCTCGTTAGGACTCTGGCGCTTCGACGCTCTGGAGCAGGGGCGTTATGCGGATATGGGACGCCTGAACAACCCGGCCCGACGCCGGGGTGAGACTGCCGTCGTCGCCGAGCAGAATCCGACCCCTGCCGGGCCGCTGCCGGTCGTGGACAGGCGCACTTCTCTGGACTGGCTCAATGTCGGCAACGACAAGGGCGGGATGCGTTTCTCGACGCTAAATCAGATCGACCGGAGCAATGTCGCACGGCTTGAAGTCGCCTGGACCTACCACGGCGGAGGCGCCTCGCCCGGCAGCACCATCGAGTGTACGCCGGTCGTCGTGGACGGCGTGATGTACGTGACGACGGCCGACCTCAAAATCGTCGCGCTCGACGCCGCGACCGGGCGCGAGATCTGGAAATACAGCACGCATTCCGGTGGCGTCAACCGCGGTGTCGCCTACTGGACGGACGGCAAGCCGAAGGGCCAACGCCGTATCCTGATGGGAACGCCGGACGGTCGCCTCTTCTCCCTCGACGCGCATACGGGCATACCCGACCCTGCCTTTGGCAAGAACGGCATCCTGGACCTACGGATCGGGATCGAGCGCGATATTCGCGGCACGGCCTACGGCGTCACCTCCGCGCCTGCCGTCTTCGAGAACCTGGTCTACACCGGCTTTCTGGTTTCCGAAGGGCAGCCCGGCGCGCCGGGCGATGTGCGCGCCTTCGATGTCCGCACCGGGAAGGAGGTCTGGCGGTTCCACACGGTCGCACGGCCGGGTGAGGTCGGCAGCGAAACCTGGGAGGGCGACGGCTGGAAAGATCGCACCGGCGTCAACGCCTGGTCCGGCTATACGCTCGACGATAAACACGGCATTCTCTTCGCCGGACTGGGCTCCGCCGCGTCTGACTTCTACGGTGCGGATCGTAAAGGCGCGAACCTGTTCGCCAACTGCACTATCGCCCTCGATGCCCGCACCGGCAAACGCCTCTGGCACTTCCAGGCGGTCCATCACGACCTGTGGGACCACGACAACCCCTGTCCGCCCATCGTCGTCACCGTTCTGCACAACGGCAAACGAGTCGAAGCGGTCGCGCAGCTCACCAAGACCGGCTTCTGCTACCTCTTCGACCGCCTGACCGGCAAGCCCCTCTTCGATGTCGTGGAGAAGCCTTCAACGCCCTCGGACATTCCCGGCGAGCAGGCGCACCCGACGCAGCCCGAACCGGTCAGACCGCCGCCGTTCTCACGCGGCTATTTCACCGCAGACCAGATCACCGACATCTCCCCGGAATCGCATGACTATGTCGCGCAGATGCTGCGCGGTCTGCGGTACGGTCAGCCCTACACCCCGCCGACGACGATGGGAACCGTCGTCTCTCCGGGTTTCCACGGTGGCGCCAACTGGAGCGGCGGTTCCTTCGATCCGACAACGGGCCTGCTCTACGTCAACTCCAATAACGTTGCCTATATCTCCGTAATCCGGCCCAATGCCGCCGGGGGCTACGATTTCGGCGGCTACACCTACTTCAACGACCAGCTCGGCTATCCCGGCAACAAGCCGCCGTGGGGGAGCCTGACTGCCATCGACCTGAACACCGGCACCTTCGCCTGGCAGATACGTCTGGGCGAATATCCCGAGCTGACCGCCAAAGGCGTCCCGCAGACCGGTACCGAGAACTTCGGCGGCACTGTCGTCACGGCGGGCGGGTTGGTCTTCATCGGAGGCACCAAAGACGAGAAGTTTCACGTCTTCGACAAGGCGACGGGCCGTCTGCTCTGGGAGTTCAAGCTTCCGAACGGAGGCTACGCCACGCCTTCCACGTATCGAGTAAACGGTCGGCAGTATGTCGTCATCGCGGCCGGTGGCGGCGGCAAACTACGCACCAAAAGCGGCGATGCCTACATCGCCTTCGCCCTGCCGGACACAAAGCCCGCTTCGAAATAAATTCCAGAAGCGCTGATAGAGGAATCTAACCATGAACAGCCACCAACGGGCCTTCCGTCCTGCTTTGCTTTCCAAACTCTCCCTGGCGCTGGCGGTGGGCGCGCTCCTCGCCCCAGTTGCCACACCCGGCCAGCGTGCGGAGCCCATTGGAACAGGCACATGGCCCTTCACCTATCCCGCCGACACGTCTCGCCCCGGCGCGCTGCTCGACCTGCGCTTCCTGAATGAGAAGATCGCCGGGGAGACCGGGTTCGTCAAGCTTTCGCCTGATGGTAGCGGCTTCGCTCTGGGCAGCGGTCAGCCTGTGCGTTTCTGGTCTGTCGGCTCTGACATCTACCGGAAATCGCCGGAAGAGATGGCGAAGCAGGCCCGATTCCTGGCGCGAATCGGCGTCAATATGGTCCGGCTGCATACGCAGATCGCTCCCGACAAGGACGGCCCGATCACCGCAGTCAACGAGAAGGAGATCGACGGCATCTGGAACTGCGTCGCTGCCATGAAAAAAGAGGGGATCTATACCACGATATCTCCCTACTGGGCAAACGGCAAGAAGGCGACCGAATGGGGCATCGATGGCTATACCGGCAGCACTGACCTCTGGGGCGTGCTCTTCTTTAACGAGAAGCTCCAGGTCGGCTACCGCGCCTGGGTCAAGGCGCTCTACGCACGGACCAATCCGCACACCGGCATCCCCCTCGCGAAAGATCCGGCGGTGGCGCTGATTCAGGTGCAGAATGAGGACGGGATGTTCTTCTGGACGATGCAGGGGCTGCACGCGCCCCAGAAGCTGGTCCTGGGGCGCAAGTTCGGCCAGTGGCTCACCAAGAAATACGGCACTCTGGCGAAGGCCGGGCAGGCCTGGGAAGGCACCCATACCGATCAGGACGACTTCGCGAAGGGCTCGGTCGGCCTCTACGACACCTGGATGTTCACGCAGCCTCAGACCGGCGGCGTGGCACGGCGTCTCGACGATCAGACCCGGTTTTTTGCGGAGACGCAGCGTCAGTTCTATACCGACATCGCCGACTACTACCACAAGGACCTCGGCTGCAAGCAGTTGATCAACGCTTCCAACTGGATCACCGCCGATCCGGTTCGGCTCAACGACCTGGAGCGCTGGACCTATACGGCCGCCGACGTCCTGGCGGTCAATAAATATACGGGCGGGGTGCATACCGGCGACAATAACGGCTGGCGCATCGATCCCGGCCACCACTTTACGCTCAACTCCTGCCTGCTGGATCCCCGCGCGCTGCCGACCAACCTTAAACAGGTCGTCGGTCATCCCATGGTGATCACCGAGAGCACCTGGGTCAGTCCGGAAGGCTGTCAGACCGAAGGGCCGTTCCTGATGGCGGCTTACCAGTCTCTAACCGGCGTCGATAGCCTCTACTGGTTCGACGCGGGCGAAGCGACGGACTACGAAGCCGACCCTTACTTCACCTTCCTGAACCTGAAGGGAAGCCAGCACCCGCTCCACAAATGGACATGCGCGACGCCGACGCTTATGGGAAGCTTCCCGGCCGCCGCCCTCATGTTCCGGCGCGGCTACATCAAGCAGGGCGCGCCTGCGGTTCACGAGGAGCGGACCCTCGCCTCTATGTGGCAGCGGCAGGTTCCCGTGATCGCGGAAGACAAGAGTTTCGACCCAAACCGCTACTCCGGTAACACCGTAGACAGGTCCAATATCCAGAAGGGCGTCGACCCGTTGGCGTTTCTCGTCGGCCCGGTCGAAGTCAAGTATGGCGGCGATCCTGCCAAGAGCACAGCGGTGGACATGACGAAATACATCGACGCAGGCGCGAAAACCGTCAAGAGCGACACCGGCGAGATCCAGCTCGACTACGGCCTTGGGATCTGCACCGTCGATACGCCGAAGGCGCAGGGCGTCACCGGGTTCCTCAAAAAGCGCGGTTCGTTCAACTTCACGGACGTGGCCCTGCGCTCCGCCAACGACTATGCAACCCTGCTCGTCGTGACACTCGACGACAAGCCTATCCGCGAATCCGCCAAACTGCTGGTGCAGGTTGGCACCTATGCCCGCCCCACCGGCTGGCAGTCGATGCCCACCGACTTCAAGAGCGACGACGGCAAGGAGACCTTCCACGGCTTCGAGATCATCAACACCGGCAAGATGCCCTGGCAGATCAGCAGCACGCAGATGACGCTCGCCATTAAGAATCCCACCCTCCACCGCGCCACTCTGCTGGACGCCGCAGGCTACCCCGTCCGCCAGATTACCGGCACACGCCAGGGCGCGACGTTTGCCCTCGCCCTCCCTGCGAACACGATGTATCTGCTTCTGGAGTAGCGCTCTTTGCGACATCGGACTCAGGCGCAGCGCTGGAGCGTAATATCTCGTTGGGGGCGTGTTTTGAGGCTTCTTGCGCCAGCCGCAACAGAAGCGCCGGATCCGCCCCGCTTGCGCTTGAGGCGCAAAGCAGAGTCTGACTGGCGCGCTCCTGTTCCAGGTGCCTTTATAGAAAGGGGAGGCACTCTTCGACCGTCTCGCGCACCTCCAGATCGGCCGTGTGCTTCGCGAGGGGGGTGACTATTGGTAGTGACAGGCAGCAGTCGAAAGGCTGACAACAGCATCTATTTACCGCTGGTCGTCCAGTTTGGTTTGAATGTAGTCCACGATCTGCTGCACTGTGGTCAGGGCCACGGCGTCGTCTCCAAACTCCACATCGAAAGCCTCCTCCAATTCCATCGTGATCTCCACGACGTCCAGCGAGTCCGCTACCAGATCTCCTATCAAGGATGTCTCCGGAGTGATCCGCTCCTCATCTCCCTGTGCGAAGGAGCCGGATTCTCGCCACAGGTCGCGCAGGAGGCCGCTGAGATCCACACAGCCATCAGTCTGGTGGCCGCAGGACTGGGGGTTACTCTCGTTCCCGCGTCCGTTCAAGACGCGCACCGCGAGGGAATCGCCTATCGACACTTCGAGGAACCCCAACCCACCACCGAGCTCACGGCGATTCATCGCACCGAAGAGACTTCCCCCCTCGCCGTCGCTTTCCTAAAGGTGGCACGGAGTGTGACCTTGAGGAAAGAAGGCCTTAAGCAACCCTGCGTAGCCCGTGCACACTCTCCCCGGCAATGAATTGCCGTTCTGAAAGGGCAAACCTGCCTTCGCGGGTTAAGGCATTGAGTCCGCGAAGGCGGACTTGCCATTTCAGCGCGGGGTTTCAAACCCGTGAACACCGTTAAGAGCGAAAATATTAGCGTTGACATGTGTCGGGCAGTCTGCTATAATGTGGACGGGGAGAAACGAATGGTGGAAGCACAGATTGTTCTAAAGGGCCTGGAGAAGGTTTATCGGGTGCATGAGCGTGAGGCCGGGGTAGGGGCCTCGATTCGAAGCCTTTTTCAGCGCAAGTATAAGGATGTGCGGGCGGTGGACAGTGTCAGTTTTACCGTGGAGGCGGGCGAAATCGTTGGCTTTCTCGGGCCGAACGGTGCTGGGAAGACGACCACTCTGAAGATGCTGTCCGGATTACTGCACCCGACAGGAGGCGAGGCGCATGTGTTGGGGCACGTGCCGTGGAAGCGGGAGCCAGCCTATCTGAAGCATATCGGGTTGGTGATGGGCAACCGCAATCAGTTGACGTGGGATATTCCGGCCCTCGACTCCTTCTCGGTCAACCAGGCGGTCTATGCCATCCCCGAGGCGGACTATCGGCAGACTCTCAAGGAGTTGGTCGAACTGCTCGAACTTGGCGATGTTATCAAGAAGCCCGTACGCAATTTGTCGCTTGGGGAACGCATGAAGTGTGAGCTGGCCGCTTCCCTTTTGCATCGGCCCAAAGTGCTGTTTCTGGACGAGCCTACGCTGGGCGTCGATGTCAGCATGCAGGTGCGTATCCGGCAGTTCATCGCAGAGCATAACGCGAAATACGGCGCGACGATTCTGCTGACAAGCCACTACATGGCCGATGTGACGGCCCTCTGCAAGCGTATCATTGTGATTCATCGCGGACGCCTGCTGTACGATGGCCCCATCGACGCGCTTTCGGAACGCATCGCACCCTTCAAACTGGTCACCGTGGATGTCGAAAACGCGGAGGCCGCCGCCCTGGTCGCGCAGTTCGGCGAGGTCGTGGAGCAGGACGGGCTGAAAGTGACCCTGCGTCTGCCCCGAACGGAGACGTCGGCGGTGGTCGCGCGTCTGCTTCAAGATCTGCCGATTCTGGACCTGACCGTCGCCGATCCTCCTATCGAGGCCGTTATCGAACAGGTGTTTCAGGAGGCGCCCAAAAATGAAGTACTGGCTTGACCTCTACCGAGCGAATCTGCGGGTGGCGATCGCCTCGATGCTGCAGTATCGCTTTACGATTCTGATCTGGGCGGTCTGGGGATTTATAGGGCCGCTGATCTCCCTGGCGGTCTGGTCGGCCGTCTCTGCCGCGCGGGGTGGAACCATCGTCAACAAGGCGAACGGGGCCTCGTTCGCCGCCGGAGATTTCGCCGCTTATTTTTTGGTCTATATGGTTTTTGGACATTTGATGATGTCCTGGGACGCCTTCGAGTTTGCGATGCGCGTGCAGAACGGCGGACTCTCCCCGGCGCTGCTCAAGCCGGTCCATCCGATCCACCGCGACGCCGCGTCCAATATCGCGTTCAAACTGACGACCAGTGCGATGCTGCTCCCGGTCTGGGCGATTCTCTTCTGGCTCCTAAAACCGCACATCGTCCTCAATGCGTTTTCGCTGTTGGCGATCCCGGCGCTCGCGGTCGCCTGTGTGCTGCGGTATGTCTTGCAGTACTCGCTGGCCCTGGTGGCCTTCTGGACCACACGGGTAGACGCGATCAACCAACTCTACTTTACGCTCGACAGCTTCCTCGCAGGCCGTATCGCGCCCATCGCGCTGATGCCTGCCTGGATCGCGGCCTTTGCGCTCTACTCCCCCTTCCGTGCTATGGGCTCCTTTCCGGTCGAGTTGGCGCTGGGCCGGGTGCCGCCGGAACAGATCCTGCCAGGTTTTGCGCTGCAGGGTGTCTGGCTCGTGGTCGCTGTCGTTCTGTTGCGAACGCTGTGGGAGGCGGGTATACGACAGTACTCGTCGGTAGGAGCCTGACCATGCGCTATTTACGACTGCTGAAGGTGCTCTATCGCACGAGCATACAGACCGATATGGAGTATCGGGCGGACTTCTTTACGCGGATCGTCGCGAGCCTGCTCGGCCTGGTCGCCACGGTCGGCGGCCTTGCCATCGCCTACGGCTACACCTCGACACTGAAGGGCTGGACCTACCAGCAGGTGTTGGTGCTGGTGGCGGTCTACTATGTGATGGACGGCCTCACGGAGATGTTCATCGCCCCGAACATGCGGAACGTGATGACGCAGGTGCGCGAAGGCACACTCGACTTCGTGCTTCTGAAGCCGGTGAGTGCGCAGTTTTTGGCCTCGTTTCGAACGATCGTCATCTGGCGCGCGGCCAATGTGCTGGTCGGGATCGGCCTGACCGCCTATGCGGTCGGACGTCTGGGCGCACATATTGGGATCGGGCAGGCAGCATCGTTCGCGCTCACGATGGCCGCAGGCTGCGCCGTCGTCTACTCGCTCTGGCTGTTTCTGGTAACGCTGACGTTCTGGTTCGTCCGCGTCGATAACATCGAGCAGATCGTCTGGCAGGGGTTCGAGGCAGCGCGCTACCCGATCGAGATCTATCCGGCATGGCTGCGCGGCGCGCTCACCTACGGCATTCCGGTCGCCTTCATCATCACCATCCCAGCGCAGGCCCTCTCCGGTCGCGCCGGTCAGATGCCTCTGGGAGTCGCCTGCGCAGTCGGTGTAATCAGTTTAGCGGCCTCCTCGTTCTTCTGGAGATTCGGCCTGAAGCACTACACCGGGGCCTCGGCCTAGAGCCTCGCCCGAGAGGCACTGAGTCCGTGCGGGCAGACTTCGCCTTTGAAGTGGTACCATATATTCAGAACTAAGGAGCCGCCAAACTATTATCGCTCCACAATTCTGCCTCGGCTGGGGTCAGAAGTGGCCCGAATGTGGAGCGGTAATTCTTGGGAATTGCCTAAGCACCCGGAGGCCGGAATATGGCGAACGTAACTATTGAGGAGCGACTGACCGCGCTGGAAGCGGAAGTGCAGCGCTTGAAGCAGGAACGTACCGCAACGGAATCGCAAACGGAGGTTCCCTGGTGGAAACGGATCGTTGGCGTCTACAAAGATGGCCCCGAATTACTGGAAGCGATGCAGCTTGGACGCGAATATCGCGAGTCTCTGCGCCCACAAGACGATCCGGAAATCACCTGATGTACCTGCTGGACACCGACCCTCTGATCTGTTGGCAACGAGGTTTTGAAGGGATTGGGCACCTCCTTCCCGTGTTGGGCTTATCTTGTCCCTTAAGCCGCCGCCCCTAAAGGAGCGGCCTGTTCGGGAAGGTAAAGGCCCATAAATGGGCCTGGGAAGGCTGAAAGGGAGAGCAAATCTCTCCACCAGCGATGGCTGGCACCCTTACGCCATCGTCCCTGCTCACGTCCGACCCAGCCCCCTTTAGGGGGCTTTCCGCATCAGACCGCTCCTTGAGGGGCGGGGAGTAAAGCGCGAGGGGGTCGTTCCTGGTCAAGGCAAATCTAAAGGACAAGATAAGCCGCGTCGGAAAGGAGGCGTTTTTAGGAGTATGCTGAAGGAGCCAGTGGATTGCCTGACTCATTTTGCGTCAGCAATGGCTGGCTGTCGGGCCGGAACAGGTGGGCGATATACGCGGATCCCAGCGACAGTCGTCGGATCGCCGGTGATTGCAACTGTATGTGGACCGTTCGTCAGGCCCTGCGCCACCGTGACGACTGTCTCCCTCGTCTTATCCTGAGTTCCTGCCGCTATGATCTCGTCCTGAAACAGGGGGACGACATTCCAGGTGACGGTGAATTGGGATGGAACAGGCTTAATGCCGGGGAGGGCGAGCGAGTAGTCCACATTCCAGTCAGCGGGTCCTATGACGATACGGCCTGAATTCGATACGAAGCGCTGGTCGGAGGATCCGGAGCCGTCCGGCCCTGTTTTCGACCCGGAGAGGGCGAAGGTGAACCGTTTTATCATGGTCATTTGTCCTGCGGGGCGATGCCCATGCCACTTTTATTGGGGTAGG
>JBBQPO010000107.1:0-18596 GCA_038217285.1 Chthonomonadales bacterium | reverse complement strand
GGGCAAGCCGCAGGCGATTCTCACCATCACCCGCCCCCTCACCCCGGCCGAAATCGCCGCCCGCGATACCCATCAGAAATTTGAGCCCGCCGTCGGCTGCTATCTGGGCGGGTTCATCGACTTCGACGGCAGTCTGAAGCGCACGATCCTCGACCAGAACGGCCTGAAGCACCAGGACTCCGGCCCTTTCGAGGAGATCGTCGGCAAGGCGCACTCGATGTACTTCTTCTATATGGGCTACGGCCGCCGGTTGCCGATGGACTGGATGCGGCGCCAGGCCGCCATGAACAAGTTCGTGCATATAGCGATGGAACCGAACGAAGGCGTCGAGATCGTCAAAGACGACGCCTACCTCACGCAGCTCGCCGACGATATGGCGCGCTCCGGCGCGAAGATCTTTCTACGCTTTGCCTCCGAGATGAACGGCACCTGGAGCATCTACAACCGCAACCCGGCCGAGTATCGACGCGCCTTTCGCCTGGTCTACGAGGTGATGCACCGACGCGCCCCGAACGTGGCGCTGGTATGGTGTCCCTACTGTACGCCGACTTCGAATATCGCCAACTTCTATCCCGGCGACGACGCCACCGACTGGGTCGGCGTAAATATGTACAGCGTCACCTATCACAATAACAGTATCAAGTCGCCTGCCGAAAACGAGCATCCCTGCGATCTGCTCAACTACATCTACGATCGATACGCCGCCCGCAAGCCGATTATGATATGCGAGTATGCCGCCACCCACAGTTCGGCCGTGGAGGGAACGGCCCGACCTGAGTTCGCATTCCGCAAGATACTCACGCTCTACAACGCCCTGCCGCGCCTCTATCCGCGTGTGAAGTCGATCAACTATTTCGACAGCAACAACCTTCAGTTCGTGACGGAGCGCGCCTACAACGACTACAGCGTCACCGACGATGCGATGGTCAACGATGCCTACCGCTATTCGATCTCCACACCCTATTTTCTGTCTGCGCCGCTGCCGGATCGGGCGGTCCCGCCGCCTGCGCCCATGCCCATGCGCCCCAATGAGCCGCTGAGAGGGCGGGCGACCTTCTCCTGCTTCGCCCGCACGCCCTCCGACCGCGTCTCTCTGCGCTACAAAATAGACGGGATCGTGATCTACCGCGCCTATCGCCCCGACCTCTGGGAGTGCGTCTGGGATGCAGGCAGCGTCAAACCCGGCAAGCACACCCTCACCCTGGAAGTCACCGACGCGCGCGGCAAAGTCGTCGCGCAGCAGTCCGTTTCCGTCCTCACGAGTCCTTAGTCGTTCATCCGTCGTTCGGAGGTTCGTGTACGATGTCTCTCTCTACTGAAAACGTTCCGCAAACGCCGCCCCAGAGTGCGCCAAAATCGCGCCGAACCCCGCGCCGCCTGCGCCGATGGCGCGCCATGCTGCTCTTGGTCTGCGGACTTTTCGCCGCGATCCTGTTCTGGAGGCCGCTCGCGATGGCTGTCGTTCCTCTCCCGATGCCCCTGCCGTACGACTACATTCCGTCGCCCAACTGCGATAATCGCCCTGCGGGCACGACGGTCAACTGCCTGGTGATTCACTCCACGGTCGAGCCGACGACGGAGGGCACCATCGGCATCTTTCTCAATACGACGCGGAAGGTTTCCGCGCATTTCGTGGTCGGGAAAGATGGGCGAGTCGTGCAGATGGTGCCGGTGGAGCGCCGCGCCTGGCACGCAGGCCCCTCCGTGCTGGACGGCGTACCGAGCGTGAACGACTACAGCGTGGGCATCGAGATGGTGAACCTGAACGACGGCAAAGACCCCTATACCGACGCGCAGGTCCATGCCGTTGCAGGGATCCTGCGCTTTCTGCGCTCCCGCTACGTCATCCCCGACTCACGCGTCGTCTCGCATGCGCTGATCGCCCGGCCTGCGGGGCGCAAATCCGATCCCGCTGCGTTCGATTTCGAGCGCGTCTGCGCCCTGGCGAAGCTGGACTCCGCCTTCAAACCGACGACCGTTCTTCCGGAAGGCGAGAAACCGGGCGGCGGTGCCCCTCCCACCCCCGATGCGTCCGGCCCCAATCCCTGAGCTCTGCCTTCATAAATACACGGTAGGCGAGACCGCGTACGAACTCGTCCACAACCGTCGAGTATCCGCCCGGCGCTTCCGCCATTTTTACGGGCGAGGACATCGTTGTCTGGTATCCGCCCGCCAAGTAACAGAATACGGGGCGTCATTCGCACGAAATAGGGCGTCCGATTCGTAATCGTTTTACCATGTGGTACAATGGAAATCATCAATTTACCATTAAGGTAACGGGTTTACCATGACAACTCCACCTTCTCATTCTACCTCTCCTCCCCTCCCGGTCGGACAGATGGCGCTCCACACGATTGCCGGTTCTCGCCTGCCGCTGCCCGGAGTACGCAGTTATATTGTTGCGGGGGCACGACGCATTCATCAGGAGCCAACGTTTACGGAGGAGTACTATCCCCCACGGTATGCGACCGACGGGACGCTTCTCGGCAATTTGCGCTTTGCCTTGCGCTATGAACCTGCCGACTTAGGGATCCTCTGTGCCGCGCTCACCACCTTGGGAGGGGACGCACTGACCGCCTGGGTTCGTGCCGAGCCAACTGGCGCCTACAGTCGTCGGGCCTGGTTTTTTTATGAAACTCTTACGGGCGATACCCTCGATCTGCCACCGGCACAGGCTGGCAACTATGTAGATGCCCTGGACCCTGGCTTGCATTTCGTTTCCCAGGCTGTCAACTCGTCGCGCCACCGTGTGCGCAACAATCTGCTTGGAGGCTTCGAACTCTGCCCGACGGTACGCCGAACGCGCAAGTTGGAAGCGATGATCGCGATGGGACTGGATCAGGAGGCCAAAAGGCTCACCGAGCAGTATGCTCCGGAAACCCTGGGGCGCGCGGTCAGCTTCCTCTATACCAAAGAGACGCGCTCCTCGTTCGCCATCGAAGGGGAAGTCCCGAGCCGAACCCGCGAAGAACGATTCCTCCAGGCGTTGCGGGCGCTCGCTGCCTTCGATCCGACCGATCAAGACGCCCTGATTGCGTTGCAGGCGAGTATCGTTGAGCCGCGCTACGCGGCCCAAGCCTATCGGGACTTCCAAAACTTCGTCGGTGAGACGACACGCCGCTACGGCGAATATGTGCATTTTATCTGTCCACGGCCGGAGGATGTTCCCGCTCTGATGCACGGTTGGATGACCCTGACTGAGAGAATCCTGCATGCCCCCCTGGATCCAGTGATCGCAGCGGCAGTCAGTGCGTTCGCGTTTGTCTTCATCCATCCGTTCGAGGACGGCAACGGGCGACTGCATCGTTTTCTGATCCACTATGCCCTGCAGCAACGCAATTTCACGCCGCCTGGCGTGGTCTTTCCGGTAAGTGCGGCAATTCTGCGCCAACGTCACCTGTATGACGCGGCCCTGGAAGCCTTTTCAAAACCGGTGCGCGCCGCGACCGACTGGGACTTCACGGACGACCATGGCATAGCCGTCAAGAACGACACACGCAACCTTTATCGGTTCTTCGATGCCACTTTTCAGGCCGAATATCTGTATGATCGTATCTCCGAGACGATTCGGGAGGACTTCAAGGAGGAACTGGACTTTCTCACCGTATTCGACGCAGCTTTCGTGGCAGTGAGGAACGTCGTGGAGATGCCTGACCGACGAGCCGCCCTGTTGGTACGTCTGTGCCTGCAGAACGGCGGCAGGTTGTCGCAGAACAAACGCAAACAGTTTCCTGAAATCGCGGACGCGGAGATCGCCGAGATGGAAGACGCTCTCGCGCCCATCCTGCTCTCTGCCCCTCTCACGACATAACCCCTATCGAGCGTCGGGCCCATGGGATCATAGCCGAGCATGAACAGGTCCCTTTCTGCCATGTTTGTTCGAACAAGCTGCCTTAATATATTCTTAACGGGAGTAGGGTAAAATGCGGTTACACGTGAGCCGAAAGTATCTGTGCACCTGCCGAAATTACACGAAGGGGAAACCATGTCATCATTTTCACGAACCGTGCGTCCTCTCGCCCTGCTCCTGCCGGTGAGCGCGGCTCTGCTCTATGGAGCGCTGCGTCTGCACGCGCGCCCGGCCCAGAAAACGCTGGAGAAGGCCATCATCGGCAAGCAGGCGGATGGAACCTACTTCGTTCCTACCGGGCAGACACTTGCGCCCGTAGGCCAGAATCTCGTCTTCGAGGGGCGGCCACTGGATATGGCGATGCGCCCAGACGGCAAGCTGCTGGCGGTCATGCTCGGGCGCGAAGTACGCCTACTCGACACCACGACACGGCAGTTCCGCCCCGAGGTTCTGCCTGGCGCACACAACTTCGGCGGTATCGCCTGGTCGCACGACGGGCGCACCCTCTATACCACGGGCCATGCGAAGGGCGGCGTGGTCTTCGTCACAAAGGTCAGCGAGACGGGACAGGCCACGGAGCAGAAACCTATCGCATTCGCGCTTCGGTCGCGCATCGGCCCAAATCTTCAGGCCAAAGAATCCGCTCCGTGTGGCCTGGCCCTCAGCCCCGACGACAAAACGCTCTATGTGACCCTCTTCAACAACGCGACCCTGGCCGCCGTGGATCTCACCTCCTACAGCGCCGAGAGCGGCGAGGCGAAGTTTGTCGAGGTTCCGGTCGGCAGCTCGCCGGAGCGCGTCGTCGTCAGCCCGCAGGGCGACAAGATCTATGTCGCCAACCGGGGCGGCAAGACGCCGGCTGCAGGCGATACCCGAGATTTTGAAGACCCGGTCGTGGTCGATCCCGACACCTACAAAGCCTCCACAGGCACCCTCTCCGTGGTGAGCGCTGCCCTCCTCGTCTCCGACACCGCCCACGCCGTGACGAAGACCATCGACGTCGGCTTACAGCCTACCGACCTCCTGCTCTCCCCTGATGGCACGCATCTGTTCACCGCCAACGCCAACGCCGAAACTGTCAGCGTCATTCGCACAGACATCGACACGGTCGTGGAGACCATTCCGGTTAGCCCGGCGCCTGCTCGCCTCGCCGCCGCCTGCCCCAACGGCCTCGCCCTGGCGCCCGACGCCAAAACGCTCTACGTCACGCTGGGCGGCGACAACGCCGTAGAGGTGCTGACACTGGACGCGCCGGCGGGCGGGAGCGCGGCGCAGACGACGATCGCGGGCCTCATTCCCACCGCCTGGTTCCCGCTCGGCGTAGCGCTGGGCGCGGACGGCAAAACACTCTACGTCGCCAACAGCAAAGGCATCGGCTCGCTGGGCGCGATCATCACGCACCCCCGCGCGAACTCGGGGGCGACGACGCCGGAAGCGGGGCCGGGCGGAGTCGTCGGAGGCAGCAACTTCATCGGGCACAGCGTCTACGCCGTCATGGGCAGCCTGGGCGTGATCGATGTGCCGGACGCCCGCATGCTGGCGCAGTACACCGCCCAGACCGCGCGGAACAACCGCTTCGACCGCATGGAAGCCGCTCTCACCCCGCCCGATCCGTTCTGGACACGTTTCAAACATGTCGTGCTGATCATCAAGGAAAATAGAACCTACGATCAGGTCTTCGGCGACATTCCTGTGCCTGCCGGGCACATCGGCGGAGATCCCAAACTGGTGATGTTCGGGCAGAAGATCACCCCCAACCAGCATGCGCTGGCCCATGAGTTCGGGCTGTTCGACAACCTCTACTGCTCCGGCGCGATCAGCGCCGATGGGCACCACTGGCTGAACGAGGCGTTTGCAAGCGACTACTCCGAGCGCGCCATGAACAACTATCCGCGCTCCTATCCCTGCTGCGGCACGGACCCCCTGGTCTATGCGGGCAATCCTTTTCTCTGGCAGGCCGCGATGCAGGCAGGGCGCACCTTCTACAACTACGGCGAGTTCGGGCCGCTGCCCAGCATGCAGCGCCACTCCGACCATAAATACGACGCGAAGTTCGAGGCCACGCCGGAGCGCAATAGGGATGTCGCCCACTGCGAGCGCATCTTAGCGGACCTGCAGGGCAAAGACAAAGGAGACGAGAAAAACGTGCATGCGGGGCTGGCGCAGTTGACGACCATCTGGTTCGGCAACAACCACACCTCGGGCACGCGGCCAGGTTCGTATACGCCGGAGTCCGATGTCGCCGACAACGATCTCGCGGTCGGAAGGTTTGTCGAGGCGGTCACGCACAGCAAAAAATACTGGCAGGACGAGCCGACCGTGATCTTCATCGTGGAGGACGATGCGCAGGGCGGACTGGATCATGTCGAGGGGCATCGCACAACCGGACTTGTCATCAGCCCGTTCAACAGGCGCGGCCAGATCTCCAGTGTCAACTACAATCAACTGAACATGCTGCGCACGATGGAGTTGATCCTCGCTCTCAAGCCGCTCAACCAGTTCGATGCCGCCGCCCTACCGATGCGCGGCGTGTTCCAGGAGAAAGCCGACTTCAGGCCCTATACGGCCCTCAAGAATGAGGTGGCGTTGAACCTCAAGAACCCGCCCCTCGCCCAGCTCTCCGGTCCGCCGCGCCACTGGGCCGCCGTCTCGGCGCAGTTGGACTTCTCCGAGCCGGACCGGGCCGACCCCGAGAAACTGACCGAGATCCTGTGGCGGCACACGCACGGCGACGCCTCCTACCCGCCCGCCGACGCCGCCCGCTGACCGCAGCTGCCAGGACGAGCGCAAACCCTGGGGGCCGTCCATATTTCACGTTGCTGGCTGCTGAGACAGGTAGATGCCGCGATGCCCGGAGAGGAGGTAGCTGAGGATACAGACGGCCCCGAGCGGAACGGCGAGCGGCCCGCCGAACAGCTCAATGCCCATGATCGTGCAGGCCAGGGGCGTATTGGCGGCTCCCGCGAAGACGGCCACGAAGCCGAGCGCCGCGAAGAAAGCGGGCGGCTGCCCCGTGAGGTGCGCGAACGCCGCGCCCAGGGTCGCGCCAATGCAGAAAAGCGGCGTGACTTCACCGCCTTTGAATCCGGTTCCCAGCGTCAACGCCGTGAACACGATCTTCAGCGCGAAGGCTCCGGCGAAGACGCCCTCCAGCGTGAAACTGCGTGCGATCAGCGGCAGGCTCAAGCCCAGATACTGCCGTGTGCCGACGGCATAGGTCAGGGCGATGAGCAGACATCCTCCCACAAACGCGCGCAGCCAGGGCTGTTTCAGCCATAGTTTAGAGAGATGGCTGATGGCGTGCGTGAGCTCACTGAACAGCAGCCCCGCCAGCCCGAACAGCGCCCCCGCCCCGACAATGAGGATCCATAACCGGGGCGTCAGGACGGGCAGACTGCCGACGAGGTAGACGGGGTGGTGAATCCCCAGCGCCCGCGTCACGACATCGCCCACGTAGGCCGCGACGAAGCACGGTATCAGCGCCTCGTAACTCAGCTGACCGACCGTCAGCACTTCCAACCCGAAGACAGTCCCGGCCAGCGGAGTGCCGAAGACAGCGCCGAAACCGCCGCTGACGCCCGCCATCATCATGAGGCGATGATCGCGCGCGGAGAGTCGCAACGGCCCCTGCGCCAGGTTCGCCAGTGTGCCACCCATCTGCACCGCTGTGCCTTCGCGCCCTGCGGAGCCGCCGAACAGGTGGGTCAACACGGTCGTCAGGAGTATCAGGGGAGCCATGCGGAAAGGAATGGGAGCCGAAGGTTGGTGAATCCGTTCCAGGAGGAGATTGGTGCCACCCTCTACCGATTTGCCGACGCCGCTGTAGATCCACGCGATGCCGACGCCGGCAAGCGGCAGAAACCAGAGCAGTTCGGGGTGATTTTCGCGGGAGGCGGTGGCCCAGGCGAGCAGGTGAAGAAAGAGCGCGGAAGCGGCCCCGGACACAATGCCGACCGAAGCGCCCAACAGGCTCCATTTGGCGAGCGCCAGAATCAGGGCAAGATGCTCTTTGCAATACGTGCGGAACGGCATACGAAGCTCCTGTATGCCGAGGGTTTGCAGACGCACCTACGGCATGGTATCCGTAGGAGTCATCAGCCACGAGCGTGAAGCGGCGGCGGTTTCCGAAAAAGGTGGGCGAACCCCATGCCCACCCTGTTGATACCCGATCCGGAACCGCGCTGTCAAGAGAAAACCACTACTGTCGTCACAACCCCTCGCACCGCCTACTATTCGCAACTGTCCTTTTTCCACAGCATGGCGAGGGGCAGAAGTTCAAATTTCGAGCAGCGTCGGCAAACCCGCCAGGGAGTCCAGCACGTAGTCGGGCTGAACAGCGGTGATTTCGGAAGGCCAGGTCGATACCCGGTGTAGCCAGGCGGTTTTCATGCCGACCGCCTGCGCGCCGCAAATATCGGCTTCAGGGCTGTCGCCCACGAAGAGGATCTGCGCGTAAGGCACGTTCAGCGCAGAGGCCGCCGCATGAAAGAGTGCGGCATGAGGCTTTCTATAGCCCACCAAGTCCGAAATCCACACCGCGTCCACACGCTCCTGCAAGCCGAGATGCAAGATTTTCGAGCGCTGGCTATCGGGGTGGCTGTCATCGGCGCCATTGGTGACAATACCGACGTGGCAGCGCGGGCGCAGTCGAGCCAACAGAGCCGTCTCCTCGAATAACCGCAGATGCTGCAACTGTACGCGCCCCACGATAGCGTTCAACTCCGCATTAAGCGCCGCGTCTTCCTCCATACCGACCTGCCGCAGCAGACGCACGAAACGCTCCTCACGCACTTGCGCCATGTTCATGCGTCCAGCGCTCAGGTCGGCAAAAAGAGGTCCATGCACTTCCCGCCAGACGCCATGCAGCCGTTCCCTGTTCAGACCGGGGCCTTGCTGTGCCAGGATAGTATCGAACGCCGCCGTCAGCCCCGCGTCGAACGCAGAGCGGGAGTCGCACAGTGTGTCATCCAGATCGAAGAAGATGGCGCTCACCACAGCGGGATCAAACTCCTGTTTCAATGGCGGCTTCATAAGGCTCCGGTTCTCCACCTACCTGTGTCCTGTGGGAGTATGCGCTGGCATTATATGTCTGTCGGCTGCACAACCAGATGCATGGCAACACGGCGGCCTCGACGAATCTGGCGACGCGCACGCGTAAGATCGCGGCCCAAATTATGTTCCCATATACGGACAGGCTGTATGACGCTGGCCTTGAGTATGCGGTTGTTTTTAAGATCACGCTGACGGTTTCGGATGATCTTTGTGTGCCAGTATTCCTGGTTATTCACGGGAGCGATGAAGTGAAGCGGGCATCGATGAAAAAAACAGCCGTCAGCGAATACTGCGAGATGTAGATGCGGTAGGCAGAAATCAGGCTTGCCGGGTAGTGTCGTGGATCGTTCTTCGATGACCTCTTCCGGAAACAAGATACGCAAGAGGGTTCCCAACCGTTTTTCCGGTGTCGTCCCGTAGCTGCGGATACGGGACATATTGTATCGTCGCTGCTCTAGCGTGTGGCTGTCAGGCATGGGCCTATCCCAATGTAATGTTGAACTTACTGACGCAAGGAACGGTCGTGGTGTTCCTCATGCAGTCAGGGTTAGTACATCGGCTTCCAGCGGCAACTCAGATTGTGGATATGGGATGCGTGTTGAAGAGGATTCCTTCCGTCGGCGTTGCGCGGAACCACCAGTGTCAGGAGGGACCCCAATATAGGGCTGACGGGCATAGGTTTTTAGGATGGCTTCGAAAATGACTTTTGCAGCGAGGGGTGGAACCGCCATACCTATCTGCCGCCTTATACTGTCCTCGCCGCCATGAAATCGATAGGTATCGGGGAAGGACTGAAGGCGAGCCCGTTCACGATTGGTAAGTGCGCGAGCCTCACTCCAATGATAGCCGTGTGTGCCGCCGCCGCCGTTCCCAGTGATCGTGTAAGCTGGCTCATCCCCTACAAGCCGCCTATAGATCATACTAAGATGCGCGTTTTTGACGTGTAAAGCATATTCGGCCGGTATAGCTGCGTTCCAAGCATTCTGTCCAGGCAAGGTGTGTTCCAGGCGCTTGCGGACCTGCTCAGAAAGCTTCTTAAACCTGTGGTTAGGGACCGTAGGCGTGAGGGGCTTGATCACATTAGGTAAAGTGGGGTCGTGTTCCATTGCCCACTGAGCAGTGCGAAACCCCTCTTTCATTGTGGGTTCAGGAATGCGGAAAACTATGCCCTGTGCAGCATCCGGTAATGAAATACCGACGATAACAAGCCGCGCGCGATACTGTGGCACACCGTACTGTTCAAAGCGGTAGAGATGCGTAGTGAGCACATAACCTGGCCCCGCTTCGGACAACTCTTTTTTGATCTGCTCGCCTACGCGGCCTCCGTCACGGTGCAGCAGTCCCTCAACATTTTCTGCTATGAACCAGCGCGGTCTCTTCGCGTTCAGAACCTTTATCCCATGCGTGTAAAGGGGGCCGAATTCACCATCTAATCCTTTGCGCTCTCCTACGGCACTGAAATCATTGCAGGGAAAACCAAACGCAAACCCATCAATATCGGGCAAATCTTCAATGAACTTCGTCAACTCTTCAACACGGTCACAAATGACCGATGGCCGAGGCTGTTCGACTGAACTGGGCAATGTACGCCAGTCCGAAACATTTACAATCGCCTTGTCTATATCTGCTTTCTCGACCGTGCCATTCAGAAGAAGGTTTGCCGCATATGTCTGGCATGCAGATCTATCCAGATCATTTGCCCAGGAATGGGAAATCGAATATCTTTCCCCGTTCTGCTCGATAGGCTGTTCCTTTCCAGCATGGAACGCCCCCCACGCTAAACCGCCTGCTCCGCAGAAAAGCTCGCC
This sequence comes from Chthonomonadales bacterium, assembly GCA_038217285.1. GTDB lineage: Bacteria > Armatimonadota > Chthonomonadetes > Chthonomonadales > Chthonomonadaceae > JANXLO01. The sequence continues at coordinate 7,886 of JBBQPO010000107.1, read as the reverse complement.
GAGTCTGAAATTCATCTTCGTTCCTTCTAAACCCAGAAATATTCGAAGCAGTGTACAGGAGTCGTGCTATTCTGCTGCTATTGTACCCCATATTTTCTATGGCGGAATGCAGTATATGCAGCCCGACAAGCAGTTTTCAAGATGCGCTGCCTGGGTGGAGCACATATCCTTTGGAACTAACCGTGTCCAATATCTTTGCCGCTTCATTGGCTTTGCGAGTCGTAAATGCACCGCCGCTTCCAGCAATTTCAGCGAATGTGACTACCTGTTCAAGCTGAATCCCATTCAATACTCCAGCGTCTTTAGCCCATGTATGGATCGCAAACCATTGACTGGATTCAATCGCCTTAACACGTTTAATGGTCTCTTGGACAGCGATGGTATCGGCATTCGCTCGGCCACGAGGTTTGGTTCCGTTCATTCCTGACAGCGTTTCCGCCTTTACGCCTGCTGGCACACACACAATTCTGTCCAGATAGGCTGTCCAGCATTTTGACTGCTTGCAATACTGAGTCACATTCGAGCCGCCGTACGGCTGTGTGATATGCGACCAGGTACTTCGTGAAATATCGTTGATTGCTGTTTCCAGCACAGCGCTGATCTTCTGCTCCTTCCAGATACGACCCGTATCAAGAAGGTTGTCCGTTTCCTGAACAAGTCGGGCAACAGTATAGGTCACGATATTTGCCCAATAGCCAGTAAATGGCATCTCTTTATGTTTGATAATGCGTTCCGCAGAACGATAGAGAATTATCTTCGCAACGATACGCTCGAAACCCTGAGCGTCCAGTTTACCGTCCTTTTCCTCGATCTTCTCCAAGTTGCTCATAAACCACAAGAAACAAGCCTGTGCACCTTTGCTCACGATGTCTGGTCTGAGATGCCATGTGACCATTACTTTCGCCAGGTCGGTCTTTGCGAACAACTGTGCCTTCGGAAACATTGCTTCAAAATCTCTTATTTTACCGGGCGTTCCGGCGTGGAGATGCTCATTGAGATATTGGCCTCGTGCGCGCTCATAGAACCAATGTGTCTGTCGTTGTGTGCCTTGCTTCGCGGGAGCCCACACAGTCCGGGACAGTTCTTCCAATTTTCGGTGATAAACGTCGTTGGCAGCAAGATCGGCTTCCTGCACTTTGTTTTGCGTGTTTGCGTAGCGAGAGATCAGGGGCACAACAGTGTCCATCTGTGCAGGATCATTCAGCACTGTGAGCTTGACCTGTACAAACAACTGCGAAACGTCTGCCTTATCCCGTTTAACTGCGTGAAAGATAGAAGCGGTTGTCTGCCCGCCATTGACGATTTGCAGGTCATGTATCGTCCGAAGGCCCTTACCGCCTTCTGGCAGATCCTCTATGGTAACTGCCTCCGCCGTTGCCGACAGACCATTATTGAAGGCGAGAAACATCCCAGGCTCTTTACGAATAGTGTCTCGCATCCCGGAATTGACCTTTCCTCGTGCCTGGAGAAAGGAGCGAACATTCCGCTCCAATAAGCGGGCCCCATATTTTCCATAGAGTTCGACTAATGCTCTCGCAGGGAATATCGCTAAATATGCCGAATAGCCCGGCGTAGTGTCTGGCTGCACAAGACAAGGAATTGGTGAGCCAAGCGCATCCACAAAGTCAATTTCGATTGCTTCGCGCTCCAGGCCCGACGTCACTAAGCGATAAAGACGCTCAATGTCCCATATTTCAAAATTGGCGCGGATACCCGGCAAGTCCTTGTCTTTCGGAGGCGGGTTCTTGACGATGCCATCCGTTATCAGTAAGAATCGCACCTGTGTCAGATCGCACATTCGGGCGTTGTAGATCTGCTGGGCCGCATCAAAGACCGCACCGCTTTCCTCGATTTCGTGATGATAACCGGCAGATGCACTGTTGAAAAACTGGACTGCTCTTTTAATTGCCGCGTCTGTCTCTGCTTTTCCCACCGTTTGGGGAGGGGCAATATCGGTATGGATGGCGACGATAATGTCCAGGCTCTCACCATTTTCGCTCAGGGCATAACCGCTGACCTGAATACCTTTCGCCCTGTGCAGACATACCTCAGCGTCTTCTATCTCACCAGCGTCAGCAAGGTAGGCCAGCATGACATGAACGAACATCTCTTCCTTAAAGGCTCCTTCTGCTTCAGCCTCGACATGGGCGATTACCTGTTGCTGTACTGTAGTCGCAAACTGTTCCAGTGTTTCACTTTGAACGCTCACAGTAATGCTCCAAGATATTCTGCGAAAGTACGAAGGTCGGTGGCATAAGACTGGCATGCAGCAGTACCGACTTCGTAGCGCACTCTTTCCACCCCTGGCATTAATTCATGCGGTGTGATGCGTGGAAAGCCCTCGGTGACCCGGTACAGATGGACGCCATGCAGCATATAACCCGCATTTTGATACAGCGCGGACTGCGTTTCCAAATATCCGGCATTCAAGAGTTTATCCTCGAAGAGTGCGTGAGCAGGCAGAAAGGCTTCAAGCAGGGAGCGCAATCCCGCCACGATCTGCGGTAGTGTTTCTCCTGCGCCCTGCATTTTTTCCAGCGAAAGATGCAGCAAATGGAGAGATTTTAGACCCGTATCGTCAAGCTGACGTTCACTGGAAATAGATAGCAGTGGCGTAGCGGAAGAGCGTGTCGTCTTAACTTCGAGTGCAGCGGCTCCGACGAACTGAAAGTCCTGGTCGGCCGCTTCAGGACCTGTCCATGCTGCAATGGCAGAGGATGCAGACAGGGCGGGCAACACGACTTCCCTCAGACACCAGAGTTCGCCATAGAGACCTTGCTGCTGTTTTTCGGTCAGCCCAGTAGCGCTCGTCTTCTGCAAGAGTGTCTGCCATTGGAGCAACCTGCCTCGAAATATTCGCGCAGCTTCGCTTTCATCAGTCTGGCTTCCAACCGTACGGGCAATGTCTTCCGCCAGACTTGTAAAGATGTCGTTCCATACTGAATGCGGAGAGCGAACGGTTGCCGTTAGCCTTTCTGTATGACCTTCTCTTTCTCGTTGAACTTGGATTTCCAGACTTCTAAAGGCAGGCAGGTCGTACATGTCGGGCAGCGCACGTACATCAAAAATAGCGGTCAGCAAGCGGACATTGGCGGGTTTATGCACCCCTACAAATAGATCGCAACTACTGCGGGAAGGAATTCTGCGTTGCACAGTGCCTGTTCGGATTGCTTCAGGCATTTGCGCCTGCTCGATTTCGGCAAAGAGTGCAGCAAGCGGCGTCACGGTACCATCAGTCGGCATGACCGTTTAACTCCTCTTCCTTCGAATATCCTTCAAGTTCCTCCTGTATAAATACCCGATTCACCATATACTCCACAGTGTCTTCCATGTCAGATCGGCTATTCGTGCCTGGAAAACTGATTGCAAATCCAATGATGGGCCTGCCGTTGGATCGCACGTCACCGGCAGGGAATAAATTGTCGGCTCTTGGATCAAGCGGATAGATTAGAAGGAGCCCACACTTCTTAGACCGAACGGCACGAACGCTCTTGCCGTTTGGCTCTGTGTAATTTTTCGCCTTATCACCGTTTTTTGATCTTTCCCATTCATTGCGTTTGTTAATCGCTGCCTCTCTCTCTGCATCGGAAAAATCAAGCCACTCGTGTGACTCCGTCAGGATATGCCGGTTACGAACGATATAAGTTTGTGATGTGGAATCTTGATCAGGTGTACGGATGGGAAGACCGGCCTCCAGTCCGCCTACATATTCCCTGGTTTTGGCTGTAGCTGTATTGGTGCTAATGAGTGCGACAGTCCATTCTGTGAGTTCATCTCGATTGTTTTTCAGTTCTATGAACTCTGCTAGTTTTGCAGGATCAGATGCGGGTGTCGGTGGCATACCGCTGTCGCCCGTTAATTCATGGAGATAATCCTTCACGGCCTGCGCAGGAACACTCTTCCAAACATATTCATGTTCGTCGGGGCGACTGGCATTCTGCTCGATTTGCCGTATAAATTCGTCTGTCGCAGCAAAGTTGTGTTCGATGACCGTCGTCGCTTTAGGCAGTCGATAAGTTTCAACAAGTTGTCCTGAGAACGCGACCTTTATTTTAGTTCCGTAGCGAATTTTCCCTGCACTTGTGACGGTAAGCCCCCCCGGGTGAGTCCGCACTTTAAGGCCGTACTGCTCTGGTGTCATGCCTTGTGCCGCCATCACATCAAAGTCCTGCCGCAGTTCTTCGCTTGCCGCAGTGATGTGCTTGTACCACTCTTCCAGTTCCAAGGTTGTGTACAGGCGGCACAGGTCGGCATATCCCGGTCGGTATCCGAACCAGCGTCCCATCTGCATCAGCGTATCGTACATTCGGGAGGCCCTCAGATAGTAACTGACCGAGAGTCCTTCCAGCGTCAGTCCGCGCGAGAGTTTATCGCCGCCGATAGCAATGACGCTGTGACCGTTTTTGTGGTCGTAGTAGTCCAGCACATCCATTGCCGTCCCATTGATCTGCTTCACAATAATTTTCAGGGCGGACTGCGTCAGGTGAGAATTTACTTCTTCCCAGGTTAGCGAAACGAGACCACTGTCACCAGGCATCTGAATTCGGACGGCCTCGGAGGTCGGAACAAAATCGTCCTCCCATAGCGCATGCAGTTCGTCGCGAAGTGTAGGCGTTCTCTCCCCATCCCCATGTTCAAGGCGAAGGCACAGAGAATATAATTCCGTATTCACCAGATCCCAGATGATCTTCTGAACATTCACAAACCGCGTGACATGGATCAGCATCGAATTGTGTTCATCCTCTTGTCCCCGTGCCGCCCGTGCAGCGCAGGTGAGAATGAACGCTCGGATTGCCTCTTTCAGCGAATCGGGCAGGGACTGGGGAGTCAACTCCTTTTTATGACTTCCCGGCAGTTGGTCATCCGAATCCAGGACATATCTGCGAATCGGCAGTCCGACCTCTGTCTCGGAGTCCTTTGCCTCCATACCGAACACCTGCACAGGACCTATATAGTTGGAGGGTGCAGGGAGATTGACAATGAAGCTGCGTGGGAAGAGATCCGCGCCCTCCTCCTGTGTCTCCACGTCATGTGGGATAAAGATGTTGGCGAAAGGAGTTGCCGTGTATCCCACATACGCGCTGCATGTGAACGCCTTGAGCAGCATCCTTATCAAAGCGTTGATGCGGGTCACATCCTGATTTGTATTGAACTTCCCTCGTGCATTCACTTCCAGCAACTTCGTATTGATAGAAGCGTTGTCTGCCTCATCATCGATAAGCAACAGGGGAATATGCCCAGGAACGACTTTTGTTTCTCCATGCAGTTCACCCAGATTATGCTGTATCCACCCCAGCAGATTCTTAAGGATAGAGCCGTTCTTCTTTATCACCAGTATTACCGGATTATCACCTATATAAGTCGCGGCGCCCTGCGCCATCGCCCTTTTGAAATCGCCCTTTTCGTCGCTGGTAGTCAGGGAATGCGCTGCGATTTTGCTGCCGGAAGGCATTTGTATCCGGCCGACTCCAATCTTGGGACTGTCCAGTCGAAACAGACGATCCTGCTTTGTGTCGCGGCCAAGAAATCCTTCGTCCACGCGCAGTTGCGTCTGACTGCGGAGGCTGTTATGGATGCCTGCCATCACGATAATGAGTTTGTATCCGGCGTCTGCCGCCTTGCAGATAAGCCCTGTGTAGTTTGCTGTTTTGCCGGACTGCACCTGCCCTACAACCATGCCGCGTCTATACCATTCTCCCAGACGCGCGGGATTTTCCAGCATTCCAAGCGTTGTGTTGGTCAGACTGTCCAGGCGGGCGATAGAATGGGGCGGCATGCCCTTTTCCTGCTCCAAGTATCTCTGGTAGCGATACCAGAAATCCTTTGTCCCCTTCACCCTCCATTCATCCAGCCACTCTTCATGTCCGGTCCTGTCGATCAGAATCGTACCTTCCGGAATGAAGACGCTGTATAGAATCTCCAGTTCTTTACGGAGGTCTTCGGTATTGACGCCGGGAACGGCGGCAGATGCCATGCGAACGGCCTCATCGAACTGTTCCGACTGGGGGGCCGCGTATCTGCTCAACAATACTCGGGCGATTATCAGGCCATTTTCAAAGTCGGCGTTACTATGGGCAGGCAAGGGTCGATCTCCTATTCGCCAATGGAGGCAATAATATCGGGAAATTGATGAAATGGCTCCATACTGAGCAGGGCAATTTTGGCCTGTTGGGGTGTGCTCCCGGATGCTGTCAGACCGAAATAGACCTGCTTCAAAACCAGAAGCATTTCAGGACTCGTTTTGTCATCGAAGGGAGCCGATTGCTTTGTCGGGTCTTCCATCCAGTCTTTTGTGATGATAGCAATCGGGATTGTCTCTTCGAGCAGGTGCAGCAAAGCACGGGTCTTTTCTCCGCAAGACTGCATCATCGCCGCCACAACAGGATGCTCACGGTTGACCCGATAAAACACTTTGCCCCGGCGCACCTTCTGCTCCCAGAGGTAGACCATCTCCTGGGTGCCCTTTTGAATACGCGCCCCTCGATGGCGGTAGACGGCGGAAGCCTTACTTCGTGCAGCCGTGGCCAGCGTCTTCAACTGTTCACGTATCGCGGGCGGTGGGGTAGCGCGGGATTTCTTTACGTCTATTTCCCACTCGGCATCCATGTGATTCGGAATGTCGAGCTGGATGCGCGCCAGCTTATAGTGCTCTTCCTGTTGGAAGCCGAGGCCGAGCCAGGTTCCCGCCGCTAACAGACGTCGGTTGCGATAGACATAGAAACCTTGTTGCGCGGTCCATCCCTTTACTCCGGAGGCTAGCTTATGCTTTTCAGCGGAAATCTTGGTGTGGTGGGGCAGAACGTAGGGTTTAACGGTCAGGCGACTTCCCAGTAAAGGCACCGCCTCTTCCGTCAGAAGCTGGGTTGCCTTCTCGCCACTCAGGAACGGATCCCAGGCTTCGATGGGGTTGCCGTTCAGCCAGATCTTAAGGGGCGTTTTGCCGACGTTTTCGCGAGGGTCGAGGAAGCGATGAAAGACCATTGCCAGATGCGCTTTGACCTGATCGGCGCGCTGGAGAAACTGCTGGTGCGCCCGGTCGCTGTTTGTCTCGGTGCCGAGCGGTGTGATGCGATCCATCGCTTCCCAGAAAACGACGGTGCCGGAAGTCATAGCTTCAAGACGGGGGAGAGCATCCTGGGTGAAGGCAGGCGTACCCTTCCTCAGCAGACGCCAGTCACTGCACTCGGTGACATAGTCTAGATCCCAGCAGCGTACAGAGATTGCGCCACCTTGTTTCGTTCCAACCGTAAGGCGCTTGGCTTGCGAAAACGATGCCGTTTTAAGACCCAGGCCATACCTTCCCAAATCCTGCGGATCCCGCGCTTGAAGCGGACTAATACTGCCCGGCCGCATCGCCGCCAGCAAATCCTTCTCCGACATGCCCTTACCGTCGTCCACTACGGAAATGGTAGATTGATCTCCATCCCAGTGAAATTCCAGCCGGACATTCTTTGCGTTCGCCGAGATGCTGTTGTCTATCAAGTCGGCAAGCGCCGTCGCCAGATCGTACCCAAATGCGCGGAGGGAGTGTATCATCGCCGCAGCGTGCGGTTGCGCGATGTCGTAGTCTGCCCGATCATCTTGAACAAGGATAGCTTCCTGCGTCTTTGTTGCTCTATAATTCAACTGATTTTCAATTCTGCCTAACGACACCAACCATCATGGCTAATCTGTTAGACTGGAAGGAATGAACTGCCTCAATCGATTACTACTGGTCTGTTCGCTATTCCGGAAAAGATGTCCTCCTGGTAACTGCTTAGGGGGTAAGATCGGGCATGAGAGGGCGTCCTGAGAAGACGTCATGGAGGGCGGACAACACCTTCTGACCTTGCTTGCGCAACGTCGAGATGTAGCCGCGAACGCGATTGAAGTCCTTCGCCCCCTCC
>JBBQPO010000106.1:0-18643 GCA_038217285.1 Chthonomonadales bacterium | reverse complement strand
GCTCATGGCTTTGCTGCCATTGTGTGTGGAGAGCATGCGGGTGATCGCTGCGGTCAGCGAGGTTTTGCCGTGATCGACATGGCCGATGGTGCCGATGTTGACGTGCGGCTTGGTACGCTCGAACTTTGCCTTGCCCATAGTCTTTCGATAAGCCTCCGTAACGTAGTGCTTCGCGCCCTGGCGAAGCGGCCCCTGCGCCGCCGGTTATCCGGCGTCTCTCGCGAGGAGTCGCGTTGGAATATTCCAGCCCCCACTGGGAATCGGACCCAGTACCTCTTCTTTACCAAAGAAGTGCTCTGCCAATGAGCTATGAGGGCGGGTGAAGAACAGTCTTCTTTACGGGCACGTTTTGCCCGAAGGCGCGCGGTCCTGGAAGTTCTGTTCAGATGGTGGGGAGAAGAGGATTCGAACCTCTGAAGCGTTCCGCAACTGATTTACAGTCAGTCCCCTTTGGCCACTCGGGTATCTCCCCCCGCGTAACGACTTTGTCCACCCAACAGCCTGCTACGATGGCAGACAAAGTTATACTCGGTAGAGGGTTTCTCTCACCGAGTAGATCGTACACAGTATAGCATAGTTGGAACTCCGTGTCAAGACAAATGCTGGCAAATCGGTGGCGTTCCAGTGCGCTCCAACCCGGAAAGCACCCCGAACGAAAATATTTTCGAAAGAAGGGGAACGATCCCTTTACTTTCCCGTAGCTTCTAGTGTTTAATATACAGGGAGATGTGCCGTCCTGCTACGGCGTCTCTCTCCTCTTCCACGCTCCATCGGAAGAGCCGGCGTTCACGACGACACCGGGTCTGAAATTCCCTATCGAAAATCCCTATTTCGACACACCGTGCGCGTCCGATGCCACCAATATACTGGCTCGGCGCTGTGGCGTTGCGCTCTCCCCTGTGTTCCCTTGCACTGGAGATCGCGACGGAGGAGCTTCATACCATGTTTCGTCGAGCCGTCCCCGGGCTTCTTATGTTCGTCTCTCTGATTGTGTGCGGGCGGAATGCCTGCGCGGAATCGCCTGTTCACCTGCGCATTGCGGAAGAACAGACGATGCGTCGCGTCGTTCAGTTGACCAATGAGATCCGCATACAGCACGGACTGACTCCCCTTCAGGTGCATCCGGCACTCACCCGTTCCGCACAGTGGATGGCGCGGGATATGGTGCAGCACAACTACCTGCGCCACACCGACAACCTGGGGCGCGAGATCGACCCGCGCCTGCCGGAATGCGGCTACCTCGACTATGCGGAGATCGGCGAGAATATCGCCGGCGGCCAGTTGACCCCGGAAGAGGTCGTCGCCGCGTGGCTGCACAGTCCCGGCCACCGCGCCAATCTGTTGAATCCTGGCTTTCGCGAAATCGGCGTTGCGCATTTCACCGGAAACAAAACGCACTTTAAACACTACTGGGTCCAGGACTTCGGCACCCGTGCCGATTCTTATCCCATCGTCATCAATAATGGCATCACCCAGACGAACGACCCCAGTGTGAATCTCTATGTATATGGAGAAGGCTGGGCACAGCAGATGCGCTTCAGCAACGATCATATCCACTGGTCCGATTGGGAATCCTATCGGTCTCACTGTGACTGGACGCTCGACACCGGATACGGCGACCGTACCGTCTTTGCCGAAGTACGCGGTGGAGGCATGGTCCGACGCAGTCAGGACAGTGTACGCCTGTTAGCATCGCACCAGAACACCCTGATCGCCAGTGCAATGACCGTTCGCGCTTCCCACTGAAGCCAATGCGCGACGCGTCGGTCGGAAACAGGCCGGAACCCAGGGGGTTCCGGCCTGTCGCCGTTCGTGGGGGCGGCGTCCGCACGAAAGGCGCGGGCAGTTGGGATTCGGGCCTGCAGGACGATTCCTGCCTAACGCAATATGGGGAAGCGTTGAACATCCTACCCGCGCTTGCGTCCTAAGAGTCAAGATCCGCTCTCCATGCAAGACAACAGGCGCGTCAAAAAATTATGAAGGCGATGAGGCGATAGCAATGCGGCATAGGAACACGATGCAATTTCGATTCGGATGGGCCGTGGCTCTCCTGTTCTTCTGTGGGATAGGAGCCACGGCCCGTGCGCAGGATGCCTATAGTTCCGGCGATAACAACTTTGGCTTCAAGTATCCCAAGCGCTGGAAAGCCGAAGCGGAGGGTGATAAGATTCATCTCACCTCTCCGGACGGCAACAAGTTCCTGGTGCAGCAGGATGTGCTGAAAGCGCTGCCTTCCGGCCCACCCGCCTACGACAGCGGCCTTAAAGAGGAGGTGACACGCCTCGCCTCCAAACTGTTGCCGAAGGCGGAGATGGTGCGCGGACAGACGGCTGTCGTGGATCACGGCGCGGGCGCGGTATTTCGTTTTCAGGAGAAGAGCAAAGGGGAAGATGCGCCGGTGGTGGCCGTCTGGGTTGCGATCATCGGGAAACATAGCGTCGTCATCGTGCCGGAAAAGGCCAGCCAGGCCGGGGAGGCGATCGGACTGTCTACGGTGATACAGTCGGTATCGTTCGCCGATTCGCTGCCGAAGCCGCCGCCCGTCCGCCCGAATCCCGGGTTCCGATCGCTGCCGCGTGGGGGAACCATTCCTTCCGGCCCGCACACCGTGAGCTTTCAGACGCAGATCGCCCCGATCCTGAGCCAGCGTTGTCGTGCCTGCCATAACGGCGGCTCCGCGCTTGGAGGCCTGAACGTCGTCTCGTTTGCGAATTTCTTAAAAGGCGGTGATCACGGTGCTCTCGTCCTGCCGGGGAATCCGGATTCCAGCCTGCTGATAGACTATCTGACCGGCAAACGAACCCGCATGCCAAAAGGCAGCGCGCCATTACCGGACGATCAGATCGGCCTCTTCCGTACCTGGATACAGGAGGGCGCGACGGACGACTCGGTGGCTGCCAAACCCGACCCGATGATGGATCCCACGACGACCCCTGCCAAAGGGAGGCGCTTGATGCGCCCGAAGAAGAACGCGCAGGAGACACCGGGGTCCGCCCTGCTCGAGGGCTATTCCGGCCATCTCGTGCCGACCGACACCGGTTTCAACCTCGACCTGCAGCGAGACGGATCCGCGACGGCGGACTGGACCTTCTCACCGCTGGTGACCACGCACTTCACCGGGACCTATAAGGGCGCCGATGGCCGTTATTTCGTCTCGCTGACTCTCGCGTCCGGCAGCAATCCCTATCAGGCGAAAACCCTGGTGCTCGATCTACAGCCCCGCGGCGCAGCCGAGACCGGAAGATTTGGCCTTAATACTGATCGACCCCAGCGTGACATTGCGGGACTGGCGTTGGCGCGCTTCGACGTGAGCTTTCGAAAGGGCCGCGCGCCTGCGAAAGGCGGTAAGAACGGTCGCCTTAAATAGAGGGTGGAGAAGAAACGATCTAACGATGAAAGAGGGCGGAGCGTACAAGACGCTCCGCCCTCTTTTGCCTGATACGCAGCGGACGTCAGAACTGAGCGCCGATGGTAAGGCTGTAGCCGTCCAGTTCATTGGAAGAACCACCGAGGAAGAAGTACCGGAGGTCCACCGAGAGTGGGTTTTTGCCATGAACGGGCGTATAACCCAGGATGAGAGAGAGCGCGGTTCCGTTGGAACCGGTACCGTCGATGCGTTTGTTGAACGAGTATCCGGCGCCCGCTCCATATCGCAGGTTGTTCTTGTGAGCGATGAGAGAGAGCATGACCGGTACGCTATAGACCCGGTCGAGACCGTTATAGCCGATGCCGACCAGGACATCGTAGGCATCGCCGTGGAAGACACGCCGCTCTACCATGCCGCTGATGCCCACTCCGCCCTGGGCATCGCGTGTCGCTTTACTGTTGTAGAGGTACATGCCGATGCGCACATTCCAGTCTCGCGCTAGTTCGGGTACCGCATCACTCTGCGCATGCGCTGCACGGGGAGCCATCGCCATGCCAAGCAGAATCATCAAAGCCAGACCCCAGATTGTTCCAAGCCGTTTCACGTAAAGTCCTCCTCGTTGATTAGGAAAAGGGCAGATCTCTGCGTCCAGACGTTTCCAGAGTTGCCTCTTCCCGGGGTTCGCGCAGATAAAGGTGTACGTGCCTAGTTTGCACGTCCATTCGGCAAATTCCTGCCTTTTTCCCTGGTTATCAAAAAATAGCCCGTTAAAGGCGCAAAAACGGGTGCCGATCCACAAATATCCGATCCCGTGCCTCCGCACGGTTCCTCCTCGCGGGTTCCCCTCTCCGTCCGACTTCTGTTCTTTGTGGCTCAGCAGGCCACCTGCACGTCTATCCGGACGCCAGCGCCGGGGGAGCTGACAACGTGCAGTTCGCCACCGAAGGCGCTGGCCCGCTGGTGCATCGATTCAAGCCCCATTCCCGCAGTACAGACAGTTCGCGGTCACGGTCGAGCGCGTTTCGGCTGATCCGCCTGCTCAGGGAGCCGACCAGAACAAGAAAGAAAAGGCGCGACGCCATAATACGCCCATAGGCGGCGAAGGAGAGGGCAGGAGAGGCTGCGGCCCACTGCGTCGGTAAGGTGGCGCAGAGGTAGGCTGAGCAGAGGCCCCCCACGATGAGGCGTTTCTGCTGCGGGGTCGCGAACATCAGTTCGAAGATCATCACCACGAAGTAGACCAGCCAGAGGTCGCTTGCCAAGCCTCCAGTGATATGGATCGCCAGGGACACCAGCAGAATGTCCAGTGCGGTGAAGAGCCATGCCAGCGTGTCGGAAAGAACCCCTCCACGCTTCGCTGCCATCACTGTGCGAGCCGACGCGTCCGCCAGGGCCAGTCCGAACAGCAGCCAGGCCTGCACCATCGGGCCTCACACCATTCCCTGAGCGCGGGCCATGGGGATATAGACCAGAAGGAATCCTAGTGTCATCCAGAGGTATTTGTTGATCTGCCAGAGCGATCGTACGGCCTGGAAACGCGTCGAAGTGTCGCGACGGAGGAAGGGCAGGGGCGGCATAGGGTGTCAGTACTCCACACGCTCCCAGGCTTTGGTCTGCATCGAGCGGTAGGCGGCGTCGAGAATGCAGTTGACGATATAGCCATCCTCAAAGGTCTCCCGCGGCGTCTGCCCGGTGGCGGCGCAGTGCAGGAAATGTTTCATCTCCTCCCGGTAGCCGTAGATCCAGGCTTCGTCCACCGGCGGGAAGAGCCAGCCCGTCTCCGTGTCGGCTTTCTCCACGACATAGCCCGCGCCGGGCCGTGAGAACACCTTTACGGGCGTTTCGCGGGTGATGTCGGTGAAGATCGTGCCTTCCGTGCCATACACCTCGTTGCGCAGATCGAGGCCGCCGCGTGCGATCCAGCTCAGCTCCGAGATGCCCATCTGCCCGCCCTCGAAGCGCATCATCATGGCGGCGTTGTCTTCGGCGTCCGTGCGGTCGTGATGATAGAGGCGGTCTCCCCACGCGATCACCTCGACGACGGGGTTGTCTTTCCCGACGAAGTAGCGGGCCGCTTCGATGGTGTGGCAGCCCATGTCGAGAAGCGCGCCGCCACCAGAGAGTTCTCGGTTCCAGAACCAGTCGCCGTGCGGGCCGGAGTGGGCTTCGCGGGAGCGCACCGTCAAGACTTTGCCGATGCCGCCCCGCGCGACATACTCCTGCGCCTTGATGACGGCGGGACTGAAGACCTCGGTCTCGGCATAGCCGTGCATCACCCCGGCAGCCCGGACGGCGTCCAGCATCTCTTTCGCCTCGTGCCGGTTGCGGGCCAGCGGCTTTGTGCAGACCAGGTTCTTGCCGGCACGGGCGCAGCGGATCGCCAGATCTTTATGGACATAGTTCGGAACGCCGAGCACGATCAGGTCGAGATCGCTGCGTTCGATCACCGCCTCCATATCGGTCGTGCTCTCTGGGATGTTCCAGGTCTGCGCGAACTTTTGGGCGTTGGCCGCATTGGGCGACGCGACCACGCGCACCTCCCAACCCGCCAGATCCGCCAGCCCCTGCATATAAAACGTCGAGACGAACCCGCTGCCGAGAAGACCGATCCGAACGCTCATTAAAGGCACCTCCTACTGTCCTGCACTGGATGAGGCACTGTTACGCACCGTATCCGGTTTTCCCTGCTAGTCTCTCCATTCCCTATGAGTATCGGGAGGAGAATTTTTGTTTATGAAATTCCCTCGCGGAACTGTTCACGGGGCTCAAGCCCCGCGCTGAAACGGTAAGGCAGGAAACCCTCCGGGCACCCCAAATTCTCCGCTGCCGCGCAGAGAATTTCCTTCGCGGACTCGTTGCTTTGAGTCCGCGAAGGCGGCCTTCCCCTCTCAGAACGGCAACTCATTGCCGGGAATAGGAGAGGAGGATTTCCAGTGCCCGCAGCGAACTCTACAATGTGATGATTTCAATGGGGAGAGGTGAGGCATGGCGGCGGAAGCGAAGTATCTGGCGTTCGATCTGGGAGCGGAGAGCGGGCGCGGGGTCGTAGGTTTTTTCGATGGCGAGAGGCTGCGACTGGAGGACGCCCACCGCTTCGCCAGCACACCTGTTCGCCTGCAGGAGACCCTGCACTGGGATATTCTGCGGCTCTTCTCGGAGCTGAAGAAAGGGCTGTCGATGGCCGTTGCAGCGCACGGAGGGGAGTTCGACGCGCTGGGCGTAGACACCTGGGGCGTTGATTTCGGCCTGCTGGGGCGCGGCGACGTGCTCCTTGGCAACCCGCGTCACTACCGGGACCACGCCAATGACGGCATGCTGGAAACCGCCTTCGGCATCGTGCCCGCCGACCGGATTTTTGATCGCACGGGCATCCAGTTCATGCAGATCAATTCGCTTTTTCAACTGCTGGCGCTGAAGCGTCAGAACTCGCCGCTGCTGGAAGCCGCTCAGACGCTCCTCTTCATCCCCGATCTGCTCAACTTCTGGTTTACCGGTGTCAAGACCACAGAGTTCAGCATCGCCAGCACCAGTCAGATGATCGACCCGCGCACCCGAGCGTGGGCGGGCGACCTGATGGCCGATTTCGGCTTGCCGACCCATCTGCTCACCGATCTGGTGCCGACCGGAACGCCCATCGGCACGCTGCGCGCCGACATCGCCGCCGAGTGCGGCTGCGGGCCCCTCAATGTCATCGCCCCCGGCGAACACGACACCGCCTCTGCGGTCGTCGCGGTCCCTGCTTCCACCGCAGACTACGCCTATATCAGCAGCGGGACATGGTCTTTGATGGGCATCGAGACTTCTGTGCCCCGAATCTCCGCCGCTACGCAGGCCGCCAACTTCACCAATGAGGGCGGCGCATGCGATACTATCCGCTTCCTCAAAAATATCATGGGCTTGTGGCTGGTCCAGGAGTGTCGCCGCAGTTGGGCGCGGCAGGGGCACGATCACTCCTATCCGGATCTGACCCGGCTAGCCGCACAGGCTCCTGGCTTCGTCTCACTCATCGACCCCGACAACACCGCGTTCCTGTCTCCAACCGATATGGTGACCGCGATTCGCGACTTCTGCCTGCGCACCGGCCAGCCTGTGCCTGCCGATACCGGCGCGACCGTGCGGTGCTGCCTCGAAAGCCTCGCGCTCAAATACCGCTGGACACTGGGCAAACTGGAAGAGTTCGGGGGCAGACGCATCGATACCGTGCATATCGTCGGCGGCGGCACCCAGAACCACCTGCTCTGTCAGTTCGCCGCCAACGCGCTCAACCGTCCCGTGATCGCGGGGCCGGTCGAAGCCACTGCCATCGGTAACGTCCTGATGCAGGCGCTAGGGCGAGGAAGAATCGGCTCGCTCGAACAGGCCCGCGAGGTCGTCCGCCGCTCCTTCACCCTCGACACCTATCTCCCGCAAGACACCGCCGCTTGGGACGCTGCCTACGAACGTTTTCTCCGCTTGTGCCATTGACCCGATCAGGCCGTTACGCGATCACCTTCGTGTCCGCCAGGTTGTCTCGTACGGGGAGAGACAGGGCGTCATCGGTTCTAGTTTTTTAGACGGGTAGGAGCGCACGGGGGTTTCAGGACGCGGGCGGGGAGGCGTCAGGAGGGGAGGGCGAGCATTTCGCGGGCGTGATTCAGAACGGTTTCGGAGAGCTTTGCGCCGCCGATCATTCGGGCGATTTCCGAGACGCGCTGTTCGGGCGTGAGAGGAGTGACGGTGACCACCGTCCGGTCGCCGCGCACCTGCTTTTCGATGTAGTAGTGATGCTGGCCTCTGCTGGCGATCTGTGCCAGATGCGTGATACAGAGAATCTGCGCCGATTTCGCCAGCATCGCCATCTTGTCCGCGATCACACTGGAGGTTCGGCCGCCGACGCCCACGTCGATCTCGTCGAACACCATCGTCGGCAGCGCCTCCTGGCGCGCCAGGGCGGCTTTGATGGCCAGCATGACGCGGGAGATTTCGCCGCCGGAGGCGACCTTCACAAGCGGACGCAGCGGCTCCCCAGGGTTGGTGGCGATCAGAAACTCGACCCGGTCGGTGCCTCTCGCGGTCGGGTCGCCCTGGGTCGTGTTCACCTCGAACCGGGCTTTTTCCAGGGCCAGTTCCCGTAGCTCCGACAGCGTGATGGCTTGAAACTCTTTGCCCGCTTTCGCGCGGGCAACGCTGAGACGGGCGCACAGCCCACGCAGATGCTTGTCGGCTTTTCCGATTTCGACATCGAGCTGCGCCCCGCGCTCCTCACTGTTCGAAAGTGTCGCCACTTTGGCCGCCGTCTCCGCGCCGTACGCCAGAACCTCTTCGATGCTGTCGCCATACTTGCGTTTTAGCGTCCGCAGTATCTCCAGGCGCTCCTCGATCTGTTCGAGCCGTTCGGGGTCGAACTCGATCTCATCCTGATACCGCCCAAGATCGCGCTCCGTTTCGGTCAACTCATAGGCGGCGGATCGCAGCGCTTCGAGCATCGGGGCAAGGGTGGCGTCGAGATTGACCGCCTCCTCGATCGCCCTTGCCGCCGTCGCCAGCGA
This sequence comes from Chthonomonadales bacterium, assembly GCA_038217285.1. Classification (GTDB taxonomy): domain Bacteria; phylum Armatimonadota; class Chthonomonadetes; order Chthonomonadales; family Chthonomonadaceae; genus JANXLO01. The sequence continues at coordinate 9,748 of JBBQPO010000106.1, read as the reverse complement.
TCCCAGGACACCGCCGCCGTCCTCACCGCTCAGAGTCGTTGCCGCCGCCAGGGCGGCCTCCGCCAATCGCTGGGCATTGGCGACACGGTTGTGCTCGGTCTGCAGCTCCTCGTCTTCCCCGACGGTCAGTTGCGCCTCCCCGATCTCTTTGACCTGAAACTGATAGAGGTCGAGCAGATGCGCGCGCTCCCGAGAATCCTTCTCCAGTTCGTCCTTTTCGCGCCGCAGGCTCTGCGTCTTCTGAAACGCGGTGGACACCTCGGATCGCAGCGAATGTACCGGCTTTCCACCCCAGTCGTCCAGCATATCCAGGTGGCGCGCGACCGCCAGCAGGCTCTGGTGTTCGTGCTGCCCGTGCAGGTCTACCAGCCACTCCCCGAGGGCTTTGAGCTGTGCCACACTCGCCGGTCGTCCGCCCAGACGACAGGACGACTTGCCATTGGCCGCGACTTCACGCGAGACAAACAGTTGATCGTCCTCCAGGTCGAACCCGAGTTCCGCTACCAGCGCCTTCAGTTCGGACGATCCGGTGACATCGAATACGGCATCGATGGTGGCGCGTTCCGCCCCGCCTCGGACCATCTCCGTCCCCGCACGGCCCCCCAGAAGCAGGTTCAGGGCGTCCATAATAATGGACTTGCCGGCGCCGGTTTCGCCGGTCAGCACATTGAATCCCGCCCCAAACTCCAGGTCGAGGCGCTCGATAATGGCGAAATTGCGGACGGAAAGGGTGCGTAACATAAAGCCTCGCGAATACTCGTCGAACTATGTCTGCTGAAATTGTACCGTTTGTCACCGGACGTGTCAATACCCTCCCTCCCTGGAAAGGTTGGGGCTTCCGGTTAATCGACGCCGATGTGATGCCCGATGGGAACACGGGCGTTGTCGAGTTTCAACTGCAGATACTGGTTGAGCATGCGGCGCGCGATGGGGGCGGCGACATCCGAACCGTGTCCGCCTTTCTCGACGAGAACGGCGATTGCGATCTTCGGATGGTCCAGTGGGGCGAAACAGACGAATACAGAGTTGTCTTCGGTCTTCGTAACCTGCGCGGTTCCGGTTTTGCCCGCCATCTCCAGCCCCGGTATCGCGCAGGCTGCGGCGGTGCCATGTTTCTCAAACACGCGCCGCATCCCGTCCACGATGGCGGCCCGATACTCCGGGCGCAGGCCGAGGTCGCCCTTCTTCTTCGGCTCTAACATGCTGATAATCTGTGGATTCGGCCCGGAAATGTCGCGCACCTCGCGCACCAGTTGCGGCCGCCAGAGTGTGCCCCCATTCGCCAGAGCCGCCGTATAGTTCGCCAGTTGCAGGGTGGTGACGCCGACATAGCCCTGCCCGATGGACATGTTCAGCAGGTCGCCCTGCATCCAGGGGCCTCGTTTCGTCTTCTGTTTCCACTCTGGAGTCGGGATCAGACCTTTTGCGGCCCTGGTCGGCGGCAGATCGATGTCGGTTGTCTCGCCGAGGCCGAAGCGGTGCGCCCACTTCGCCAGTGTCGCCTCACCGATGCGCTGCGCCACGCGCCAGAAATAGACATCGCAGGACTGCCCGATGGCGTCCTCCAGCGTGAGAGAGCCGTGGCCACTACGTTTATCGCAGTGAAAGGTGCGATTGCCGAGCCGCAAGTAGCCGGGGCAGAAGATACGCGTTCCCGGCGCGATTTCGCCCGTCTCCAGGCCGGCAGCGGCTGTGACCAGTTTGAAGGTCGATCCGCACGGCTGCGCACTGTTGACCGCCCGGTTGATAAGCGGCCTCTGCGGGTCTTTGAGCAGCTTGCCGATCTCCTGCCGGTAGGTGTTGAGGTCGTACGAGGGCACACTGGCGAGCGCGAGCACGGCGCCGGTATTGGGGTCGATGGCGACGGCGGAACCCGGATGTCCCGTACGCGTCAACTCCTCCATAAGCGCCTCCAACGTGACTTTCTGCAGGTCGTAGTCGAGGGTGAGGCGCACCGTGTGCCCGGCGACGGGCGGCATGTCGTCCAGATGCGCGAGAATGCGCCCCTTGGCGTTGACTGCGACGACCTGTCCCCCGTCCTTGCCGCGCAGCTCCGCTTCGAACGTCTTTTCCAGGCCCTCGGTGCCGATGTAGTCGCCGTTCTGGTAGTTCGCGGCGTGGAGCTTCACGATCTGTTCCCGTGTCACGCGCCCCGTGATACCGAGCACATGCGTAAAGAGCCGACTGTCGGTGTAGTAGCGTTCCGGATCGCGGCTGATCACGACGCCGGGCAGGTCGAGCTGCTGCTCGTCGATCTGCGACAGAAGCGTGACATCGACATTGTCTGCAACCGGAACCGGATCGAATGGCGTCAGCGCCGTGTCGGCAATCGACTCGGCCAGATCAGTGACGGTGCGGTGCAGCATCTGCGCCAGGCGCGGCAGCACTTGCGGGTTCTTCTTGATCTCGAACGGCACGACGGAGACGACGAATCGGAACCGGCTCGTGGCCAGGACATGTCCCTTCGTATCTTCGATGGAGCCGCGTGCCGCCAGACGGCGTATGGTGCGGGTACGCCGCATCTCCGATTCCGCCGCCAGTTCCGGTCCTTTGACGATCTGGAGAAACCAGAGGCGCACGGCTATGACCGTCAGCAGACTCGCCATGATCGCATAGAAGACGTGCAGGCGGCGATAGTCGGGGATGTGGTCGGGGGGGGCTATCATATTCGGCGATGGTTAGGAGAGCAGAGGTTCGGCGTAGAGTTCTGCGGTAGCGACGATCTGTCGGAACCAGTCGCCGGAAGAGTCGAGCAGGGGCAGCCACCAGGCGGACGGGCGATGGTTGGTATGGAGCAGACCTTCGATCGTCAGCAGGGCGTTACGCACGATCCGCAGCCGTGCCCACTCTCCCTCCTCTTCAATGCGAGCGAGGGTGGCTCGTGCCTCCAGCGCTTCCGCTCCGCGCTCGATGGCATGGCGCTGATCCCGCAGAGGGCGTATGTTCGCGCAGAGGCCACGTTTCAGGTCTTCCAGTTGCTGCAGGGCGTGGTCGAACGCTTCACGGCGAGCGGTCGCATCCGGCGTCCAGTCCGGCGTCGCGCGGAAGTGGTCGCCTTTGGCCTGCTGTATCTCGGCGCTCTTCACCCGCGCTGAGCGCAGATCGGCATAGAGCCGGTCGATCTCCACCTCCAGGGTCTTGACCCTGTCCCGCAGCCGGCACAGGGTCGCTTTCGCCTGACTGTACTCGGTGCGGCGCTCTTCCCACGGGGTCAGCGGGTCGCGGTCGCGCAAAAAGGCGAGCAGCTCTAGCGGTTTTTTGAGGGTCTTGATCTGTTCGCACAGGCGGCGCTGCTCGGCCACGACCTGTCGCCATGTCGCTGCGAACTCCGGGGCAGTGATGGTAGGGCGTCCAAACGTCGCCGCAAGATGTTCGGGCAGGCGCAGGGTGGTCTTGCCGACGCTCATCGCGTCCCAGGTATGGTAGCGCAGGCGCAGAATGGGCCGCATGTCGAGTGCGACACCCTGACGGGCCAGCATATCGTTCATCTGGCGGGTGCGGCGCACGTAGAGCGAACCCTCTTCGTTGAAGACGAAAATGAACTCTTGCGCCAGCATCGATACCAGGGAGACGGCCTTGCCGACCAGGGTGACCTCGCTGCTGAGTTTCGCGGCCAGTATCTCCGCAAGCTCCTGCACCGAGGTGATCGGGCTCTTGAGTCCGATGGCGATAGGCTGGCGCGTCTCGATGAAAAGCACACGGGGCGTAATTCGCAGCGTACCGCGGCCACGGTTCGGCACGATCAGGTCGAACGGCAGCGCGCCGGGGCCGAACTTATCGAGCGTGTAGATCTCGGATCCCCCCACAGCCTGGTTGTACGCGTTCAGAGCCAGGGAGCGGGTCTGCGGATTCAGGAAGAGATCGACGAAACGGAAGCGGGGCAGGGCGGCGGTCTGCGGATTGAACAGGAGCAGATGGGAAGTTCCGTCTACCGTAAGGCCAGTGGGCTCATGGCCGAGGAGAATCGCATAGAATCGGGGCAGAACGTGCTGGAAAAGCTGTGTGAGGTTGCTGTCGGGGTGGAGGGCGCGGTACTCTCGACACCAGCCGAGCATCGTCTCCGCGACACGCCGGGCTTCGTCCTGACAGCAGCCGGGAACGACCTGCTGCGTGGCGTTTTCAAAACCCCAGCGCAGCATATCCAGAATACCGTCTCCGACTTCCCGCAGAGAGAGGGAGTTGACGATGAGATCACGGGACCCGGTATAGACCAGTCCGCGCCAGCCCCAGGCTTCGGTCATCGCGTCAAGAAACGCCTGTCGGCCCTCCGGGGCGCTCGCGGCAACGCGCTCGAAGGCCACGCCATGCCGTGCGAAATCGTGCCGACCGGGAAATGTCTCGCTGCCAAATAGAGTGGAGATCTCGCCCGCCGCCGACCAGAGATCCTTGGTGGTGCCGTCGTTGTGGGCCATGAGCACGAACCGTCCGGCATCGCTCTGGCGCAGGCGCGTCTTGGCGAAATAGTCGGTGTCATGTACCCCGACGAGCATCTCTCCGCCGAGCCCGTTCTCATCGAGGAGTTGGCGCAGTACCGCCTTCACCGGTTCATCCCAGAAGACGGTCTGTCCCAGGGCAAGAAACGGTGCATCGGGGTAACGGCTGCGAAGTTGGGCAAGGAGTTCCCGTGCGGGGCGTTCCGTTCCGGTTGCGGTCATGCGACGTATGGCTCCCATTCAGCGGTTTCGGTCGTCCGGCTCAGGTCGTCTGTCTGTTAGCTGCAGGTTCTTCTAGTACGCCTGCGTTGACGGTGGAGTTCCGTGCCAGCGGTGAAGATCCGGCGAGGAGCAGGCGGCGCGGCAGGAACAGATAGAGGTACCAGAGGACTCCGTTCAGGCCTGCGAACGCATACTGCAGGCCGGGTGGAATCGGCAGATGCGAAAACATTCCTTCGATGATACCGGCAAAAATAAAAAGAGGAATCGTTCCCATGACCAGCTTGATGCCTTCGGTCCCGGCGATACGAAACGCATCGGCGCGGCGATACGGTCCCGGCAGCAGCAGTGACAACCCGATCTGAAAGCCTGCCCCGCCGCAGATGAAGATGGCCGTCAGCTCCGCAAAGCCGTGCGGCAGAATGCCCGGCCAGAAGGTGCTGTGTTTGTGAACCTGGGTCATCAGGGCCGCCATAGCGCCCAGCATCGCCCCATTGCTGAACATCGCCATCAGCGTGGGAAGCCCGCCCGCAACTCCGCCTGCAAAGGCGACCAGGCCGACCAGCAGATTATGAGTCATAAGCGAGGACGCCGTCTGCACTTGTGCGGGGCCGGAGACTTTGCCGCTTTTCCAGATTTCGACCGACTCTCGAAATTGCGGGCTGTCCGGAATGAAGAGCCACAGCTTCTGGGGGTAGGTGATGACGAGCCAGTAGGCGAACAGACCGGAGAGCACGGAGAGCAGGAACGCCGCCGCAAAGAACCGAAACCGCTTTTGCAGGAGCGTCGGGAACTCATACAGGTAGAAATTGGTCAGTGATCCCAGTGCATTGCCGCTGGTCTCTGCCTCATACAATAGAGCATGGGCACGGCCTACCAGGCCGTTCAGGTGCAGGATCAGATCCTTGTTGATGGCATGGGCGCGGGCATAGGCGAGGTCGGAGGAGGCACGGCGATAGAGCGGGCCCAACGAGAGGATCTCGTCCCGACTGAGGCCGCGCACTCCGCGCTTGCCATTGGCCTTGTCGATCAGCCCGGTCAGCCGATCCCACGCCTCCCGTTTCTTACTGACAAAATCACGTTCGTCCATATTCCATTATAGCACGGTGCACCACGTTCCAATCATCGTTATCTTTCCGTGTTACGGAAAGGAACGGTTCTGCTCGCTGTGGCACCCGATTGCGTCATCGCCGTCGAAACCGTTCTCGTCGTTGCATTCTACAAGCACAAAAAAGGACGCCGCAGAAGGCTTCTTCTACGGCGTCTGTTTGCGTACCAATCACACGGAGGCTCAGGCCGCCTTGCGGCGGCGCTTTAGCCCGAAACAAACCATACTCAGCAGGCCTGTGCCTATAAAGGCAATGGCCGAGGGTTCCGGCGCGGCGATCTCTCTCCCGTTCAACTGGTAGGTGTACCCGAGCCGGGTGGTGTCCAGGAAGTTGAGTTGGTCAGACACAAGGTTGTTCTTCGTGCCGCTGAAGCCAATCGTATTGCCGGCATCCCCGAACCCGTCCAACTGTCCGCCAGCCGCAAGACCGCCGTTATAAGGCACATACGACGACAGAGTACCGTTGCCGACTTCCCAGCGTGCCCAGAGATAGTCAACGTAGCCGTGGAGCATAAAGAAGACGGGATCGTCCGCCCCGCCCGCAGTATTACTCAGTTGGCCGCCCACGTCGACGTGGGCGGCGTTGTGCAGCCCCGCGCCTGTCTCTGAGATCGGCGCCATACTGTTGTACGTTGTCTGGGCCAGAAGATTTGCCGCAGAAGGAGCGCCGCTGGTCACGAGGTCGGTGATGTTGGTGAAATTCCGTTCGAGGTCTTTTACTCCGTTCGTAGGGCCGTTCTTCAGGGTTGTCCACTGTCCAGCACGGAAGGGGCCGGCGGCCACGGTGTGAACCGCGCCGGCTCCGGTCGGGCCCATAAAACCGTTGTCTCCGCCGGCGGCAAGATCCGCCGGGAACGCATCCTGGGTCCAGTCCCAGTAGGGAACGGTGAAATTGGCATATTTGGGAGCCATCGCGCGGACATTGGTCTCGAACTCCCACAGCAGTTTGCGGTGCCACGGCAGAAATCCCGAATCACCATGAATGCATTGTGTGGCGTGCATCTGCACATACTCGTCGTATCGATCCGTGATTGCCGATGTTCCTGCCTTGGCCGCAGCCTTCAGGTCTTTCATCGCGTCGACATAGTTTTGACGCTCCGCCACGGTCAGATCTTTCTGGTTCTTGCGTATGCGAAGTTGTGCCTGACCGGCCACTGTCAGGACCAGAAGCGTTGCCGCCAGGGAGGGCGCCAGCAGGCGAGCTGGCTTAAAACGAAGGCGCATGTTCATGATTGCGAATCCTAACTGTCCCGATATTGGAACACGTGAGGGGCCGACTCCGAGAGGCGAAACGGCATTCCGTTGCCGGTAGAAATCGTCCGAAGGCAGAGAATGTGAGCCATAGGCGATTGCGCCCTGAGCGGCGCAACGAACATTTCCCTATCGAGAAGGATTATAGTACTTGATTTGGGATTTGTCAAGCAGCGATGAACTGCCGCCTAAAAACCCACACGGGTGGAGAGAACAAAGAGATTGTCCGCCGCCTGGCGATGCTCGTACTCCGCCTGCACCTGCAAGAACGGTTTTACCAGGCCGATGACGCCGAGCGACGGCCCTTGCTGCTGGTCGCCTCCGAGCGGACTGCGGGTCTGAGCATGATCGTAGTGGACATAGGCGAGAATGCGGGGGTTGAAGCGGTAGTCCACGCCTGCGAAGCCGCCGTTGAGGCTTCCCCGCGCGCCAGTGCCAACGGGATCGCTGTTCGTGCCGACGATCCAAAGCCCGTAGATCCGCCCTTTCCCGCATGCGATCTCTGCATCCAGACCGTAACGGGCGTAGTGGTCGGCAAAATGGCCCTGGTCGGTGATCAGATTGGTCTGGCCGAAATCGGTGAAGAGGCCGAACTGCTGGTGGTTGCGCCGGTACTGAACGCGGGCGAACAGATTGGCGAACACCGGCGACGTGAAAGCGAGAGTCGGCGACGACGCACTCCCCATCTCCGCTCCACCATCGAAAACGCGGTGCGGCTGTGTGAACGAGACAGAGTAGCGCACGCCGTCTTCCAGAGCGCCCCCCGTCAGGAGCACCCCGGTTAATCGCGAGGCGAAGGTGAAATCATCAAGGCCGACCTGCATTTTGTAGACGATATAGTCGCCGTAGTTCAGGCGCTGTATCTCCGGGGCGAAGGCGAGCAGCTGCACGAACTGCCCGACGCGCAGATTGAGGTGCGCCTTCCCATCGAAAGAGTGCTGGAGCCAGGCCTCGTAAATATCCCCACCGCGGGAATTTTCGAAAATATGGTGATGCAGATAAAAACTGTCGTTCCTGGTGAGCAGGCCGCTGCCGTGCAGTTGAAGATCGTCCCAGACGGTGGTGACCTTTTTGTCGGCCTGCGGATCGTATTGGAGGGAAGCACGCGTCGAGAAACTGAAAGGGATATTGTGATGGAAGGCGAGCGGCGACGAGTTCTCGGAGTTGGGAATGCGAAAACCATTGTCAAGGAACGACTTGCCGAATCGATTCAGCTGTGGAAACACGGTGTGGCACATGCTGCACGGCGCATGATACTGCCGGGCCAGGGCAACCGTTGCCTGTGCAGGAGTGCCAGCCAGCCCACAGAGCAGCAGGAGCAGACGGACGACGATCACCTGTCTGGAGAGCGTCACACGAGGGCGAAAGCGAATCGATTCAGATGCGGGCATTCCGGCAAAACTCCTATTAGAGGGGCTAATTGAACCTCTGTCGAATCTATAGACTGCCTGTTGTGCCTGGAGACGCAATCCCAGTGCAGCAAATTCAATGAGACCTTCGTGTCCTCTGGTTAAATGGATAATAGATGTGGATCAGTTCGATTTCATTCGCCATTACGCTATGAAACTCCTGCAAGCAAACAAAAAGCCACACAGGAAAATTGTCTTCTGTGTGGCCTATTATTGGGAGCGGGTCTGCGTATAAGTTACATATTCCCATACTGTGTTCGGCTGGCATTTGCAACACCGCGTAGAGCAAATGCGCATCGATAGCCGACAACAATGCGCTCCGCTCCCGGGTCGATCAGCAGGTCGGTCTTGCCGACAGAGATCGTCCGAGGGTCATGCGTGATTGTCCAGCCGTTCTTTTGAAGGGCATGCTCCTAGGCGTCATCATAGATGTCTTTCGCAGATATGATTCCCTCCGTACATTACAGGCAGGGATTTGGTCTCTCACAGGTGAATCTGAAGGAAGTTTATGAGAACGCTGCCAAAAGCGGCACAGATCCTTCTCCTCCATCGCGGTGGATCGGACTGCGTGCAGAGCCTGGCTTCGTAGGGTGAATTGCCATGCGGAATCGAAAAACCCCACCGTTCGCTTTGCTTATTCTTGCCCTGGAGATATTTATGACAAATGCAAGCGGGGGGCAGACACCGGCTCCCGGAGCGTCGCTCCTGCCGCCGCCGGCAAGCGACCTGCAATCCCATAGCGCCGTAGACCCCCGCATCCGCCGGTACATCACGCCGACGCGCGTGGTCTGGCAGTCGAAAGACGAGGGCGCGAGCGTCGAGACCCCGGAGAGACTGCTGGTCGCTGGCAGCGGACAGGTCACGCTGAGCCATCCGGCGGCCTGTGTCCTGCGCCATAACGGCAAGACACCGGGACTCCTGCTCGATTTCGGTCGCGAGTTGCAGGGCGGCGTTCAGATCGCGGTCACCGATCTGAAGGCTGTGGGCGAGCATGGCAAGACCGTTCGGCTGCGCGTCCGCTTCGGAGAATCGGCCAGCGAGGCCATGAGCGAACTGGGAGAGAAGAACGCGCAGACCGACCACGCCGTGCGGGACCAGTTTTTTCAGGCTCCCTGGCTCGGCACAGTCGAGGTGGGCAATACGGGGTTCCGCTTCGTCCGCATCGATCTGGTGGAACCGGGCGCGATGGTGGCCCTGCACTCGGTTCGTGCCGTTTTTCTCTACCGCGACCTGCCCTATCTGGGCTCCTTTCGGTGCAATGATGACCGCCTGAACCGCATCTGGCAGACCGGGGCCTACACCGTCCACCTCAATATGCAGGACTATCT
>JBBQPO010000105.1:0-18777 GCA_038217285.1 Chthonomonadales bacterium | reverse complement strand
CCTTGCCGGGTGCCGAGGGTTTCTGTCGTCTGCGCAGTTATCTCTCGACATTACGCAAACAGGGCAAGAATATCCTGACCGCTCTGGAAGGCGTCTTTCGGGGATCGCCCGAGCCTGTCGCTCCAGGCTAGACAGTAACTCCTGGTTTTGATAATGACCGTCGAGAGTCATGTGAAGATAATAGATTTCGCACACAAGGCCTATAAGGAGTGTGCGCGTATTTATCGCGGGGATCTTTCGTAAAGAACGCACCACCGCGCAAAAAAGTTCGCGGATGGGGAAAAAATAGCGGTCCCGCAACCAGCTTACGAAAAAGAGACGTAGTGGATGATTGCCAGGTTCCTTCAATTCGAAAGCCTCCCGTTGCTCGCGGGATGGGCGCTGTTGTCGCAGGCGAGTTTCATGCTTCGATGCGCGGCGTCAGGGCGACAGCAAGCGCCAATGCGCTGGACGTGAGGGAAGCCGAGAGGAGAACGTAGGGCCGAAAATCAGCCCAGGCGGGATTCGATAAGCTGGGAGGCGAGGAGGCCAGCGGCGGCGGCAGCAAGGAAAAAGGGACGTTCGTCGGTGAGGGAGCGTCCCATCGTGGTGACATGCAGTCCCCGTGCCTCTAACGCGCGCAGCGCCTGCTCGGCATCGATCAGGATCGGATCGTGGCTGTCGGCCAGCCCCGACTCTTCCAGCATGAGGGCCAGCGTCTCGTTCTGCTCGGGGGAGAGACGCGGCAGCGGCAGGAGAACCGGAGCGCGGGCGATGCGCGTCAATACCGTCAGTGTGTGATGACTCAGGCCAGCGTGACGCCGCCGCCTATCCGCGAAACTGATGCGGGCGACCGCGATGGGCATGCCGCCGAGCGAGGCGGCCGCGTTGATCGCCAGTCCCTGCTCCACTCCAGAGAAGCCCAGCGCCGTTCCGGTGCCGACCGTTCCCGGCCCCTGTCCCACGAGGATGATATCGGCTTCTACGACCGCTTTTGCCGCCGCCAGGGCCGAATAGAGGTTGACAGCCTCATAATCGCCGCCGAACGCCTGCCCTGCCGTGATCGTCGCGGTGAGCAGGCCATGCGCTTTGAGCTCCGACACCAGGCGGCTGAGAGCCATCGGAAGCGCCGCGCCGTCGGTCATAATGTAGGCGATGCGGGGCGCGCGCAGCCCCCCGTGTCGCTCGATGGCCCAGTGGGCGGCCGCGCAGATGGCAGGCAACTGGCTGTGCAGTTCCGCGCACACCACCGGCAGATCGTCCAGCCCCGCGAAAAGACGGATTGCGTCGTGGTGCGGACTCTCCGGGGCTTCCACGGCCAGAACAGGGATCTGGAGAGGGGTGTAGCGCATTTTGAGAATGTGACCCGGTGCCGGCTCCCCTTCGCTGCTCCGTTCCAGGCCGGTCACTACGAAATCCTGACCGCCCGTCCCCAGCCCCATCTCGACAGCCACTGTGTTGAGCAGAACGCGTTCCCCGACGGCGATCCGTCCGGTCAGCATCGTCAGATTCAGAGCCGGGCGCAGACCCAATCCCTCGGCGGACGCGGGCGTGTCCACGCGCACCAGAAGCTCCTGCGCTCCCGGTCTCTCTGCCGTGATACCCTCCACCACTCCTTCCATCCGTCGCCGCATACCTGCTCGCCCCCTCTCTAGCGTGTGAGTGTCACTTTCGACAGGCCGCGCGGCTTGTCCGGATTGTGTCCCCGCGTACGCGCGAGATGGTAAGCCCACAACTGCCCCGGTATGATGTAGAGCAAGGGGCTCAGCAGTTCATGGATAGGCAGTGGCAGCGCCAGCGGTTTCGTCGCCAGCTCCAGGATCTCCGGGGAGTGCGCCACCACAATCAGCTCGGCGGCGCGTTCCCGCAGTTTCAAGGCCAGCTCCACCATCGAAGGATAGGCGCGGCCTTCCGGAGCGAACAGAAAGCAGGGGAAACCCTCGGAAACCATCGCGATCGGGCCGTGCAGGAAGTCCGCGCCGGAGTAGGGTTTGGCGACCAGATAACTCGTCTCGGTCATCTTCAGGGCGGCTTCCAGCGCCGTAGCCTGGTTGAGGCCGCGCGCCAGCACCGCACACTCCTGAATATACCGATAACGCTCCACGGCGGCGGCCACCACATCGTCCATGGCCAGGGTCGCCTGGATCTGGTCGGGAATGGCCCGCAGGCCGTTGAGCAGCTCGGCGCGACCGGCCCACTGCCCGACGAACAGCGCGATCAGGGCGAGAGAGGTGGTATAGGTCTTGGTGGCGGCCACAGACTTTTCCTCTCCGGCATGGCAGAGCAGCGTATAGTCGCTCACCCGGCTCAGAGGAGAATCCGCCACGTTGGTGATGCCCACCGTCAAAGCGCCAGCAGCGCGGGCCACGGAGAGCGTTTTGACGACATCGGTGGCCTGCCCGGACTGGGAGATGCCCAGGACCAGACTGCCCGACAGATTCACGGCAGCGTCGTAGAGGGTATAGACCGAGGGCGCGGCGAGCGCGACCGGAAAGCCCGCCACGATCTCGATCAGGTATTTGGCGTAGGTGGCAGCGTTGTCGGAGGTGCCACGCGCCGCGATCACGACATGGCGTATCTCCCGCTCGCGCAGCTCATTCACCAGCCGGGCCACGTTCGCATACTCCTGCTCGACGGCCCTTGCGATAGCCTGCGGCTGCTCATAAATCTCTTCCAGCATCAACGACATTTTTGCGCACTTTCTCCCTTGGCTAAAATTTTCTCTAAAACCCGTCCGCCCCCCAGAATACCGTCCCGTGTGGCGGGAACAGCGCGCGCAACAGTGGGTGCAGATCCGTCTCTTCCGTCGCCTCTTCGGGCGATAGAGAGCCGAACAGGAGGCCGAACAGCGTAGACTGAGGCATGACCGCTTCCTCTCTGTCGATCCCCTGAACGCGTAAGAAAGGGCCGTTGGCGTTGAGTTCGGTCGGGCCGTAGGGCGTGGCGAACGTCAGGACGCCACGCGGTCGTCCGGCGGCGATCCAGCGGTCGGTGAGTTCGGGCGTCAGGCTGCGCAGCAGACTGTCCCGATGCAGCAGGCGCGCCATCCCCGAAAAAGTGATGTTCGACTCCGGAGCCGCCAGGAGGCCGTCGAGCGCGGCGCAGATCGGCCTGTCCAGTACGACGCTCAGATGCAGTTCGCGCTTGCCGGAAGCGAGGGCACGCTGGGCGATGGCATCCAGAAGCGCGGTCGCGACCGCCTGTTGATCGGCGTCCACCGAGAAGCCGATCTCCGTAACATAGGCATAGTCTTCATTGAGCTGATGCCCCCGGTAGAAGTTGACCTGATAGCACGCATATCCGAGCGTCCGCCCCTCCGCATCCAGCGCCAACAGAGGCGGCTCACCCATGCTGTCCGGCACAAACTCGATCCAGTCCCGCCAGTAGGCGGCGGTGCGCTGTACGGCGATAGGGCGCGTCCTGTTGTAGCCAGTATAGAGCGCTTGAATCGTGTGAATGTCAGCACTGGTGGCAGACCGTACGCGCAGAGGGGTCGGTCGCGGCAGGAAATCGGCGCGGATTGTCCCGCGCTTCCGTTCCCGCGGCCAATCGACATAACCTTCGCGCACATAGTAAGGGTTGATACCGGTGAACAGCAGCGAGAAGTCCATGGCGTCCCCTTCCATGACCGCGAGAGCACGGCGCAGGCAGGCGGTGCTGTAGCCCTCGCCTCGAAACTCCATTGCGGTCGCGACGTTCGCGATGCCCCCCATCGTCAACTGCATGTCGCCGCAGGCCACGACTCGTCGGCAGATATGCACGGCGCTGACGATGCGGCCCTCCACGTCCGCCACCTGCGTATAGTAGGGCAGCCAATCGATGTCACTATAGAAGTAGCGGCTAAAATAGGCGCGACTGCCCTCGCTGGGCCAGACGGTACACCAGAGATCGAGGCAGGAATCCCGATCCTCTTCCCGCAGGGAGCGTATCGTCGCGCCGCGGTACGACACCGGCCTCAAATCGCCCTGTTCATCCCGCATAGTCGGTTCCCGCCGCCACATTCATCGCTTCCTCTATAAGTGCGGCGAGCGACTCCGTCGGCGCGATTCCGCAAACCTTCCGCAAGGTGATCTCGCGGCCCTGTTCCCTGAGCATCTTTTGCAGATCGGAGGCGGACGGATCGTTCGGGCCATCATAACGCAGTGCGGCGGCGATCGCCCATGCCAGGGCGCGCGGCGTCACGCCTTCGGCCTCACAGAGCCGTGCCGCCCCCACCAGTCGGTCGTCCGGTGCCAGTTTGCGCATGGGGTCGCGCGCGAGTCGAATACAGGTGTCTCCTAAACTCTCATTGGTAAACCGCTCCAGCAGGTCCTCGACATGGCCCACCTGCTCTTCAGGCGCGAAGCCGTGTCGGCGGATCAGAGCTTCGGAGGACTCGGCCAGCACCGCCCGCAGCAGGGGCGCGATCCGTACATCCCGCAGCGCCTCGTAGCCGTAGAGATACCCGGCCGCATAGCCCAGATAGCCCAGCACCGCATGCGCGCAGTTGTGCGTGTAGAGTTTGCGCTCGACATAGGCGTTAAAGTTGGCGACCGGCTCCACCCCGACCAGGGGCGGCAGCGCACCCACTATCGCGACGGCGTCCACCGGCAGTCGCTTGTACGCCTCCACGCGGATTGCCAACGGGTCGGCAGCACGGTCCGCCTCCGTCTGCGCGGGAACCATACGGCTGACGACGGCCTGCACGAAGCCGGTCTTGGCAAGCACCTCGTCCCGATTTTTTTCCGGCAGATGATCGGCCACGGCGGCGCGTAAGACGCTCACCGCATCGTGTAGATTCTCGCAGAGCAGGACATTCACGGGCGTTCCCAGGCTCTTATGCCGCGCCAGCAGGCCCGCTGCAAGGGCAGGCGCGACGAACGGCAGGGCATTCGCACCGACCGCCGTGCAGACGATCTCCGCCTGCGCGATCTCCTCCGCCACCCGCACCCGATCTCGCCCATGCACCGCCCGCACCCGGTCGATACGCACGGTCTCCGCGCCTGCCCCGACGATAAAGATCGGATAGGCGCGCCTCTCATTCAAGGCATCGACGACCGAATCGGTGACATCCACAAACACGACCTCCAGCCCGCTCTCGTGGAAGAGCTGCGCCAGAAATCCCCGCCCGATATTGCCTGCCCCGAACTGTACCGCCGTCCCTGTCATCGTGGCTCCCATGCAGCAAACAGAGGAGCCATCGTCTTCTTTCCCTCCACTATTTGCCCGCTTTCATCATCGTCTGTGCGAGGCTGAAGTTGGTATTGACCGCGTCCCAGTCGATCACGTTGAGGAACGCATCGATATATTTGGCGCGGGCGGAGCCGAAGTCGATAAAGTACGCGTGTTCGTAGACATCGAGGCCAAGCAGAGGCGCGGCGTTCCAGATGGGGAAACTGTTCTGTGCGTCGCCGATGTAGTTGAAGAGACTGCCGTCGGTGTAGTCGAGCGCCAGCCAGACCCAGCCGCGCGCCGCGATTCCGGTCGCCTTAAGGTCGGCCTTCCAGTTGTTATAGGAGCCGAAGGTAGAGGCGATGGCGTCGGCGATAGCGCCGTTGGGAGCGCCGCCCTTGCCGCCGAGATGCCCGAAGTAGAGCTCATGATTCTTCACGCCGCCCAGCGCAAAGCTATACTCCACTTTCAGTTCTCGCAGCTCGCTGAAGGTAGCGTTGGCCTTGGTGGGGTCGGGAACGCCCAGGGCACCGAGCTTGGTACGGATCTCGTTGACCTTGTTGACATAGCCGGTGTAGAGCTTGTAGTGCTCGTCGTGGGTCTTGCGGCTGATGCCGGCCGTCTCGGTAGTGTAGACCTTGTCGGCAAGGGGTTTCGGCTTAATAAGAACGGGCGCGGCAACCTGTGCCACCCCGGAGGCGCCGGCCTCGGGAAGCGCCGTCGCGGCGACGATACCAGCTCCGGCGACCGCGCTCAGGGTCAGAAAATTGCGGCGATTCAGCGAACTCGGTTCGGTAGACATCGGTGTTCTCCTCATTTAGAGTTTGTCCCATCAGGATTTACGGCGAGATAGGAGAGCCCTCCCTTTGGGATAGGCTTTTATAGGTCGTTGACTTCGACAGGGTCGGATTTCATGGCGTTCCGGAGACGTCGGATCACGCGTCCGGAGATGTCGTTAAAGAGCGCGTCGCCCGAGATCAGGCGTGTTGCCGTGCGCGTTGCGGTCGGTCGTCGCACACCGTGGCGGTAACAGAAGCCCGGCCACTGGTAGAAAAACTTCGCGAGTTTCAGCGCGGCGTCGAAGTTGGCGCGGAACTCTGCGGAGATGGCCTGCGTGTAGCCCGCCGTCTCTTTCTCAAGTACGCAGCGCGCGGCGATCTGTCCGCTTTTCAGAGCGTGCAGTATGCCGTCACCGAAAAATGGGTTGATCAGCCCGGCGGAGTCGCCTGCCAGCAGCACCCGGTTGTCACGGGTCTGGAGCTTGTCGAGGCCGTTCCAGAGCGGCAGGGGATGGGCATGATAGACCAGATCGTCGTGTGCTTTCGGCACTCCGAGCGCCGTCAGATAGTCCAGAATAGCCCGGTGCAGCTCGTCGCGCACGGAGCTGTCCCCGCGTCCACCGGTGTTGCGAGGCCGGAACACACCCGCCCCGACGTTGAGATGGTCGCCTTTCGGGAAGACCCACGCATATCCGCGCTCCACCGCCCCGTACTCCAGATGGCAGACGTCCGGGCGCAGGTCGGGGTGGCCGTCTCCCCAGCGGTGCGGCACCTCCGCCTCGATCGCGATCGCCAGCACCCGCTCTTTGCGCAGCCCGACCGAGCGGGCCACGATGCCGTTGGCTCCGTCCGCTCCAATCACGACATCGGCCGTCGCCGACCATGCGCCGCTCGCGCCTTCCGCCGTGATCTTCACCGGACCATTGCGCGTGATCTCCAGCGTCTTCACAGGCAGGCCGTCGCGCAGTTCCGCCCCGGCACGGGCGGCGCGCTGCGCCAGCGCATTGTCGAAGACGGATCGCCGTACCATCCAGAGCGACAGGTCGCGCCCGTCGTGCGGTTCCGGGTTCATGGGAGCCAGACAGGGATCGCCGAACTTCCAGGTGTGGCGCATAAATCGTGTATTGGCCTCGACAAAGGCGTCCGGCGCCAGGTCGCGCAGCGCGTCCAGCTCCAGAACCTGCGAGACCATCATCGGCATTCCGCCGCCGCAGGTCTTATGGCGCGGCAGAGTCTGCTTCTCCAGCAGAGCCACTTTCGCCCCGCCGCGTGCCAGCGCGAATGCCGCGGCGTTCCCGGCCGGCCCTGCCCCCACCACAATCACATCGTAATGTCCCATACGTCTTTCGCACCCACCGTTCTTAGGGATAGACAACGGCCTCATTATAGCACAGCGGCGAAGTCGATTGCCTGTTCCAGGGACAGAACGGCCCCTTCGGCCCAGAGACGCGCAAACTCGCTTTCGCCCAGGGCGGCGCGCAGGGCGCGAACGCCATCCTCGTAGTTCGACTGTACGTTGGGAGCCAGCGGAGTCCTGGAGATTTCGAGATGCGTCATGCCTGCGCCGTAGAGACGCGCCGCGCGCTCAGGATGTCCAGAGGCCTGCTCCAGCGCGGCGAAACCCAGCAGAGAGCCGAGGATCCCGCCCCGGTTCTCTGCCTCCTTCTCCAACTCCAGGCTACGTCGGTGGTAGTTTCGAGAGGCCGTGAAGTCTCCCAGGGTGCAGGCCAGCTCGCCCAGATTGCAGAGTGTGCCGGCAATGTAACGTTTCGCGCCCAGGTCTTCGAAAACCAGCAGCGCCTCCTCATAACAAGCGCGCGCCATGGCGTAGTCGCTCTCGTAAAAGGCCACTTCCCCGCGGGTGTGTCGGGTAGCCGCGATGCCATGCCTGTCCTGTAACTCCGTATAGACCGTGAGGCACTCGGCCAGTTGGACTTTCGCGGTGATATAGTCGCTGCAGCGCTTGGCGATAAGAGCCTGAGAGTGTAGATTGCCTGCCAGGGCACGGCTATTGCACTCCTGGCGCAGCAGTGTTTCGGCCTCCCGTAACGCCTGCTGTGCCGCCGCGTACTCGCCCCGGTCTTTCTGGGCGATCGCCATATTGGTCAGGATAACGCCAAGCGCGCGGCGGTCGTCCAGCTTCCGTACCTGTGCAAGACTCTGGTCATAAAGGGCGCAGGCGCGCGCATTATCGCCCTGATGGTAAAGAATAAGCCCCAGGCTATGCAGCGTGTAGGCGACGCCCTTGGTGTCACCCTGGTCTTGCTGCAGGGCAAGATTCTTCTGGTGAATCGCCCATGCCTCCGGATAGTCCGCCATAGCCCAACAGAGGTCTCCCAGTGCCTTGAGCGCTTTGCTGCGGAGCGGCAAAGGCGCGTCCGGATGCTCGGTGAGCGCCGATCTCAGCCACGCTCGCCCTTCTCGCAAATAGCCCCGAATATACCAGAATCCCCCCAGTGCCGCCGCAATACGCAGTCGCTCCAGTCCCTCCCCAGACAGATGCAGGGCGCTTCGCAGGTTCTCCAGTTCCGCTTCGAGACGCTGCGCCCACTCCCCCTGCTCCGGGCCGCGCAGATAGGCCTCTCCTCTCTCCGCCAGCGTCACGCACCAGTCGCGGTGTCGCTCCGCCATCCGTCGAGTAGCTCCCTCGTCGGCCAGCTTCTCAGCGGCATACTGGCGCAGGGTTTCCAGGAGGCGATACCGGTGTTCCGGGCCGTGCGCCTCGGCGATTACCAGCGACTTTTCCACCAGCATGGTCAGAAGGTCCAGAATGTCGTCCGCGTCCAGACCCTCGCCGGCGCAGACCTGCTCGCTAGCTTCCAGCGTCCAGCCTCCGGCGAAGAGGCAGAGACGACGCAGTAGGAGACGTTCCGACTCGCTCAGAGGCTCGTAGCTCCAGTCGATCAGTGCGCGCAGGGTCTGCTGACGGGGCAGAGCGGTCCGGTCGCCCTGCGTCAGCAGGTGGAAGCGATCATCGAGCCGGGCGGCGATCTGCGTGGCCGAGAGCGAGCGCAGTCGGGCTGCCGCCAACTCCAGGGCCAGAGGAATTCCCTCCAGACGGCGGCATATCTGCGCCACCGCCCGGACCTCTGCAGCGGTAATAACGAAGGTGGGAAGCACCGCCTGCGCCCGTGCCACGAACAGTTGCGCGGAGGCGTAGGCCAGCAGGAGGGCAGTGCCGTTCTCTCCCTCCGCATTCAAGTCCGCAGGCGGCAGAGGCAGGGACGGCACCTGCCATGCGATTTCGCCCGTAATGCCCAGGGCCTGTCGGCTCGTGGCGAGGATATGCACCTGCGGACACTCCCGCAAAAGAGCGTCCGCAAAAGAGGCGCACGCCAGCACGTGATGCTCGCAGTTGTCCAAAACCAAAAGCAGACGCTTCCCACCAAGAGAACCCTGCAAGCTCGCAAGCACCGACTTCCCCACCGCTTCCCGAACACCCAATACCTCCGCCACCGCGCTCCCTATCAGAGCCGCGTCCGTGACCGCAGCCAGCTCCACAAGCCAAACACCACCAGGGAAAGCCCCCCCCACCTCCTCCCCAACCGCAAGAGCCAGACGCGTCTTCCCGATACCACCCGCACCCGTCAGGGTCACCAGACGCGCCGTCTCAAGCCAGCCCCCAACAGCCACACGCTCCTCCTCACGACCCACGAAGGCCGTCAGACGCTGAGGAAGGTTGTGCAAGAAAGAGAGACCCACCGGCTTCGGCGCCGCCGCAGAAAGAGCAGCGGCAGGGCGGAACGGCGCCTCGGCGCGCAGACGACGATACAGAGCCGTGATCTCGGGGGCAGGATCGGCGTTGGCGAAAGCTTCGTGAAGACGAAGACGCAGTGTCCGGTAGACCTGCACCGCCTCCGCCACATCCCCCCCCGCCCACAGCGCCTCCATCAAGGCGGCGTAGAGGCTCTCCCGCAGAGGATCGCAGGCAATGCCAAGCCGCAGAAAGTGCGCCGCATCCCGCCACTCCCCCTGCTCGCTCTCGTGTCGGGCCAGCCTCTGCAAGGTGTGCAGGTAGCCCTCGTGGCGCGCGGCTCTCTCTGGCCCGACCCAGAGTTCGTAACTGTCGGCGAGGAGGGGGCCACTGTAGAGGGCGACGGCCTGCCTCCATCCCTCGGGCTGGTTCTGCTGGAGGGCTTTGTCGAAGGCGAGGAGATCGCACTCCTCCTCGGTGAGTTGCAGAGCGAGGGTGTGGGTGGTGGGGGAGATGAGACAGGAGGCGGCCTCTCCGAGGGCATGGCGCAGGTCGGTGAGGGTTCTTCTTAGGTTGGCGAGCGCCTGCTCGTCGCGGCTGTCGGGCCAGAGGGTTCCTGCGACCCATTCTCGGGCGACTTCTCGGTTGGCGTTTAGGGCGAGGAGGGCGAGGAGATGGCGTCCGCTTCGGGAGCGGAGTGGGGGCAGGGGCTGCCCTCGGAGGGCGACGGCGAAGGGTCCGAGGAGGCGCAGATGTAGGGTTGGGCTGAGTTCTGTCGGCATGATGGGCCTGTTGGTAAGATGGGACACGCTTCGCAGTCCGTTTCGCCACCCGTCCACGCTTTTCCTCTTCTCCTGTCCACGTTTCTGTCCACACGCATGGCCGATACTCTTTTTATGTTCACAAAGTGGTGAACATCCCAGAGGTGGCAAAATGCAAGGGAGGCATATGAAAATGAGCAGAATATTCTCGAATGTAAGGATGGCAATGGGCGCCATTCTGGGCGTATGCGCCCTGATAGGTACGGCTCGCATCGCTGCGGCGGACAACGCCTTTGTTCCCGGTTCGATGTGGCGCGGATTCTCGCAGAGCAATCTCACCGACAATTCGCGCGGGATGACGATGCTCCACATCGGCTCCTCCCCGCAGGACGGCTACTTGATCGCCCTGCTGTTCGTGGAGGGCAAGTGGCGGCAGGTGAAGAGTATCGCGTTAGGCGATGGCTCGGTAGATGTGCTCGGTATCGGCCCGGATAAGGGATTACACGCGCATGGGCATACCATGCCGACAGGCGACGGCAGCTATTTCGCGCATCTTATCTATCAGATGGACGGCAGCGTTCGCGGTTATTTCGATCTTCTGCGCGCTTTTCCGCCCGGCCCGACGGTAAACGGCTTGCCGCCCGATCCGTATCGTACCGCCTTCCCTGCGGGACCCAGTGTAAGCGGCAAATACACCAGTGCTGCCGGCGCGAGCGGTCGGTTGAGCCTGACGCATGATCCGTCTACAGAGAGCGGACCGCCCGCCTTCTTTACCGGGAATCTGACGTTCCAGGACTTTCATTTTAACATCGTCGGGGCGATCTCCGCCAATCGCCTCACCGACGGCGGCTACCCGGTCGAGATGCTGGGTCAGTCCGCTCTTTTCTCGAAAAGCGGTCCCGGCGTCCATGTCAGCGGCGAGTTGGTCCCGGCCGTGCATCCCGGCGACCATGCCCATCTGCGTGGCGTCTACTCGGTGATGAATGCCGACGGGAACGTCGTAGATCACGGTGCCTTCGACATGGCGTTCTAGGCTCCTGGCGTCCGCTCTTCGGAGGGAAGACTTAAGGACTGGAGGTCGGATAGGAAATCCTTTCCATTCACTTTGCCCGTTGGCAGCGTCGCCCACGGGCATTTTTTTGCCTGCCTGCCCTCTCCCTTCCGGCTTTGCTTTACCTCGAGGCGTTTCCCACCGAAACAGCGCGCCTTAGCGCCTTAGCAGGACTCCTGGTTAGCAGGAGTCGTCCCCTTCTTTCGCGAACACAAAGCCTAACGCAGAACGAATCTACGATAATCACTACAGGGGGACGGCGAACTGGAACAGCGCACGATAGACGATGTTGTAGCCAAAATGAGATCCGCGCGGGAGCGTGGAAAGAAGACAACCTTGTTTTTGGGAGCGGGATGTTCGATCACGGCGGGCATTCCTCTTTCCCAGGGAATCGTGCTGCAGGTACAGGAGCAGTTCGGCACGGCCTATGACCGCGCACAACGTGCCTGCCAAGACCCTGACCGACTCTATCAGGCCTGCCTGGTGGAACTCGATGCTGGCCAGCGGCATGACCTGCTCCATGACCTTGTCCGGAAGGCGCAAGTGAACGAGTCGCATAGGGCGATAGCCTGCCTCCTAAAGCACGGTTGGGTCGGGCGAGTGCTGACGGTCAATTTCGATAACCTTGTGCTGCGGGCCTGTGCTCTCCTCAACGTTTTCCCCGCAATCTTCGATCTCACGGCGCTTCACGGCTCTGGCAGCGAGATCCCCGCGTATCTCGCCGGCTTCGAAGGCAAAGCGATTCTTCATCTGCATGGACAGCACACCAATCTCACTCTTCTCAACACGGAAGAAGCGTGCCAACGACAGGCAAGGCAGGCGGCTCCGGTTTTCGATACCGCCTACCAGGGCCCGATGATCGTTTGTGGCTACAGCGGTGCGACCGACCCGCTCTTCAAGCATCATCTGGCGCAAAAATCTTCCTTTTATCATAGTCTCTACTGGGTCAAACAAACGGAAGACGCTCTCGAACCCATCGTGACACACAGCCTTTCGAAACCCAATCAATACGCGTTTCTGCTCGATGGATATACTGCCGACGACTTCTTTGTGCAACTTGCCCGCACCCTCGGATGCTTCCCGCTTGCGCGCGTTACCGACTCGTTCGCGCACGGTTCAGGTTCTCTGAAAACAGCGCCCGAGGTCGAGGCTGAGCGCCACGACGAAAAGCTCCCTGTTCCGGCGGATACTATCGAAGCAACGCAGGCGCTGAACGAGGCTGCGGCCCTCGCGTATGCTATTCGGGGTCATCTTCTGAGCGAAAATAGAGAGGCGTCGTGCCCGCATCGGACGGAAACGATGTGGCAGGCCATCGGGCAATACGAAGCAGCGCTCAAACTTAAACCGGACTATCTTGCCGTCCTCAACAATCTCGGCCTGGTCTTTGCCGATATGGCGAGCGACCTGAACGGGGAGGAACGCCGAACGGCGCAGCGCGAAGCGATCACAAAGTATGAAGCCGCGCTCACGCTTAAACCGGACTATCCCATGGCTCTTTACAATCTGGGTCTTGTCCTTGCCGATATGGCGAACGACCTGGACGGAGAGAGACGACACGCAGCCCTGTGTGAAGCGGTGACACGGTATGAAGCCGCGCTAGCGCTCAAACCGGACTATGTTGAAGCGCTCACCAATCTAGGCATCGTCTGTGCCCGCCTGGGGAGTGGGATGCGCGGCGAAGATCGAGATCAGGCTTTCCGGAAGGCGAGAACGACCTTTCAGAAAGCAGCGGATCTGGAACATACCAGTGTGTTCTACAACCTGGCCTGTCTGGAAGCGCTCGTTGGAGAAGAGCGGATGAGCCGGGAATGGATCCTGAAGTCCCAGGCATCCGGGGTACTGCCTTCGCGCGAGCATATAGCCAACGATACCGATTTCGACAATATGCGCGACCGGGAGTGGTTCCAGGAGTTGCTGGCGACATCCTGAAACACACTCCAATCTTTTTCTAACTACCAGTCCATGACGGAGCCATCGGCGCGGCGGGACATCGGCAGGTAGGCGCGCTTGTAGGGATATTTCGCGGCGGCGACCTCGTCGATGTCGGTGCCGAGGCCGGGCGCGTCGGTGACATGCAGGTAGCCGTCCTTGAACGTGGGCGCGCCGGGCAGAACCTCCTGCACCTGTTCCGGCCAGAACACCATCTCCTGAACGCCGAAATTGGGGATCGCCAGATCGAGGTGGACATTGGCGGCGTGGATCGAGGGGCCGACATCGCCGGGGCCGTGCCACGCTGTCTGGACATAGTAGGGCTCCGCGATAGCGGCGATCTTGCGCGCCTCCGTAATGCCCCCGATATGGCCCAGATCACAGCGGATATAGTCGATCAACTGCTCCGTGATGAGCGGCAGCGCCTCCCATTTCGAGTGGAACAGTTCGCCCATCGCCAGCGGGGTGACGGAGTGCTGCCGGATCAGGCGGAAACTCTCTTTGTGTTCCGGGCGCAGCGGGTCTTCGAGGAAAAGCAGATGGTACGGCTCCAACTCCCGGGCGAGGCGGGCGGCCTGTATCGGCGTCAGGCGCTCATGGACATCGTGAAACAGTTCGATCTCGTCACCGAGCTTGTCCCGAAGGTGCGCGAACAGCTTCGGAATAGCGCGCAGATAGGGGCCCGGCTCCCAGGTCTCCACAAAAGGCATTGGCCCACCGTCGCCCCAGACAGCGCCCCCCACCGTATTCCCCCACGTCGCGGAGGTCGCCTCCGCCGCGCCGCCCGCGCCGTAGGTTCCCCGGTTACCGGGGATCGCCACCTGACACCGCACGACCTTGAACCCCATCTCGATCTTCTGCCGCGCGCTGTCTTCACAGGCGATGGCGTCCGCACCGCCCGCATGTGTGTACGCCAGCACACCTTCCCGCGTCTTGCCGCCGAGCAGAGAGTAGACCGGCAGGTTGGCCCTCTTGCCTTTGATGTCCCAGAGTGCGGTGTCGATGCCTGCCAGGGCCGTCATCTGCACCGGCCCGCTGCGCCAGTAGGGGCCGCGAAACAGCATCTGCCAGGTGTCTTCGATGCGGTCGGGATCGCGCCCGATCAGGAGCGGCGCGATATGCTCTCGCAGGGCGGCGGCGACGGCTAGTTCCCGCCCATTCAGCGTCGCATCCCCAACCCCATACAGCCCCGGCTCATCCGTCATGATCTTGACAACGACATAGTTGCGCAGCGGGCAGGTGACGATGACACGCACTTCGGTGATTTTCATTGAGGGTAAGGCTCCTGAGGAATGTGCAGCCCCATTCGCCAGGAGGATGCCAGATTCCTACTACGTTCCTTTTCTCTGTCCCTTGTTACGGCGGCACATTGGCGAGAAAGTCCTTGCTGGTCGTTCCGTTGGTATCCAGGTTGGTGTATTTGCGGAACTTAGCGCTGCCGTCATAACGAAGGCCGTTAAAGCCGTCTGTATGGCGACTCGGATAGTGAGTATGCGGCGTAGCGCCTGTTTGATCCTGCTTCAACGGGAACGGGGCGCGCTGGTACTCGCCGTTGGGATCCGGCATGGCGTTGGAGGTCGTATCGGCGCAGCCGGGGGTGCGTTTGTGATCCCACACAAAATAGACCGTCGGGTTGACGACAAAGGCGTCCGGCTGTCCCATGGGACTGTTCCAAATATAGCTCATCGCGTAGCCGACCTGCCCTTGCGAGTAAGACGGACAACGAAAGATGGCCTGGTTCTTGACGTAAGGCTGCAATAAGCCGGCCTTGAGCCCCTGGTAGTTGGTGGGGAGGGGGACCGTCGGCTCCGGACCGCCCGGCAGGCTGCCGTCGTAGGGCGCCCACCAGGTCTCCAGTGGGCCGGTATACTTGGTGGGAATGGCGAGCTTTGCACAGAGCGCATCGGTACCACCCGCCGGGTCGCAGAACCGGTATCGGCAGTTCACCTCGTCGTAGTCGTTGCGATACATGGCGAGGGCGAGGCCGATCTGCCTCTGATTGCTAATGCAAGCTGTCGCGCGCGCTTTTTCACGAGCCTGGGCAAAGACCGGAAAGAGAATCGCGGCCAGAATCGCGATGATAGCGATGACGACGAGCAGTTCAATGAGCGTGAACGCGCGCGTTTGCATGAGGTATCCTTTCGATGAAGGAATAAGGGCAGTGGCACTCTCTCTTAGCAAGTACGTTCGGTGCGCAGGTATATTCGTCACTGTGTTAAAAATTCCTGCTTGCCTGGGAAGAAGGGAGGGAACGTGAAGGAAGGGAACGGGATGCAGAACCAGTTGAAGACGATCCGCGCACGTCTGGGGTTGAGCCAGCAAGAACTGGCGACTGCGGCTGGAATTGCCCGACAGACGATTGGCGGCATCGAAGCGGAACTCTACGCACCGTCGGCAATCGTGGCGCTAAGGCTTGCCAGAGCGCTAGGATGCAGGGTCGAAGAGATTTTTTGGCTGGAAGAGGAGAGTGCCATCCTGGAGGCGTACCCTGTCGCCGACATGCAGACCGACCTCCCTCTGCGGCTGGCACTGGCGCAGATCGCGGGAAAGTGGGTCGCCCATTCGCTGCATGGCGCGTCGGCCTTTCGCTCCGAGATGGTTCCCGCCGATGGGGTCGGGACGCGGCAGGTCGGAAAGGAGACTGTCGCCGTCACCCTGCTCGACGATCCGGAGGCCCTGGCGCGCACCGTGGTTCTGGCAGGATGTACGCCTATGCTTTCCTTGTGGGCACGCTCTGCCGAGCGCTGGTTTCCCGGCCTGCGCGTTCACTGGAGCCATGCCAACAGTACAGAGGCGTTGCGCAGTCTGGCACGTGGGGAAGTGCATGCTGCCGGCATCCATCTCTGCGATCCGACGACCGGCGAATACAACGCGCCGTTTGTACGGCAGATCGTCCCCGGACGAACCGTGATCCTCGTAAATCTCGGCGTGTGGAGCGAGGGATTCGTCGTGGCGCCCGGCAATCCAAAAGGCGTACTGTGCGTGGCGGACTTAACCCGCAAAGGCGTTGTGCTGATCAATCGTGAAGAAGGCGCGGGGTCGCGGCTATTGCTGGATACTCTGTTAAACGCCGAGGGAGTCTTGGCCGCCGCCGTAGCAGGCTATGAGCGTATGGTGGGGGGGCACCAGGAGGTCGCCCTCGCCGTCGCCACCGGACAGGCAGACACGGGAGTCGGAACGGAAGCGGTGGCACGGACCTATGGGCTGGACTTTGTCCCTCTGCGTCAGGTGAGGTACGATCTTGCGCTGCTGGAGGAGTATATGCATCAGGAGCCAGTTCGGCAACTCTTGAGCACCCTCCAACACCGCTGGGTTCGTTCGCAGCTCTCGATTCTGGGCGGTTATGACACGACAACGACCGGAGAGATGACGCGCCTTGAATCGGAAGCTGCCCCTTGAGAGATAAATTGTTACGATACAGAGGGTAAGGGTGGGACGTGTTAGAAGCCGCCGAAGCAGTCAGCTTCGGCGGCTCACGTTCGTTCTCCGGCAAGCTGCCGCGCCCTTCCAGGCGAGGCAGCAGGGACGGGAGGAGAATTAGTTGGCACGCTCCTGGCCGCTCGTGTTGCACGTACCGTCGCCGTTCGGGTAGCCCGCCAGGCTGGGGTTGCGGCGGGCGGGAGAGGAGGTGGCTCCATCGCAGAAGTTGTCGTACTGCGCCTTCGAGACGATGAACTTAACATGTCCGTCGGAGAGCGCCATGGTGTCGCCGCCCTTGTGAAACGGCTGCGGGTTAGCCCCAGTGAACGGGCCGTCCCAGGGCGCGACGAAGCAGCGCATCATGCGGGTCTCCGCCGGACGGGCCAGATAAGACAGGGTTAGCGGGCCGGGAGGCGGGCTGTTGAAGGGGCCACCAGGAGCGCCTACCCAGTCGCCGGAACCGGCAGAGCCGGAGTTATCCGCCGAGTTATATTTGTAGACCGCGCCGCCAGCCGTGGCATTGTTCGGCGCGCCGGGCGGCAGGAACGAGAAGTTTTCTTTGGTGAACTTGTAAGACGTGCCCCAGGCCTCGTGGACTTTCATACCGCCGGGAATCGGCAGCGTACCCGCCGTGTTCCCGGCAGGCAGGGTACTGTCGTCCGGGCACTGGAAAAGTCCGCGGCTCTTGATATACGGGTTGATCGCGACTCCGACATGGAACTCCTGCACGCCCGGATTCAGCGCCGCCACACCGGGGCCGATGGCGTTTTTACCGCTGATGGAGAGCGGTAGACATTCGTCATAGTCTTGATCGTACATCAAGATCGCCGTCATAAACTGTTTCAAGTTCGATGTACAGGTCGCGACGCGGGCCTTTTCGCGCGCCTGGGCAAAGACCGGGAAGAGAATGGCTGCGAGGATCGCAATAATGGCGATAACGACGAGCAGCTCAATGAGAGTAAAACCTTTGCGTGTGCTCAAAGAGGGGGCCTCCTTTCGAGAGTGAAGAGTTCGTCAACCAGACTGAGAGTATGCGATCTGCGTGTTAAGGTATGATTAAGAGCAGGTTAACAACGTGTTAAATTTCGTTTAAGACGCAGGGAAGCCCTTTGGCAGCAGAGAACGTATCGGGACATCATTACTCTCTGCCTCCTCTACGGAGCGCAAAACCCCCCTTGGAAAGCGAACTATTCATGCTAAAAAGAGCCTGTTTTCTGTCCCTGCTGTGCTGCTTTGCGCTGCCCTCCGCCGCCGACACCACGCGGCCGCTGGCGCCTTTGCCGGCCACACCGGAAATCCGGAAGGTCGTGCCTGCCGTCGATCCCGATCATTTCGCGTTCGTGCTCGCCGGGGATAATCGCGCTGCCGGGCGCAACCTGCCCATGCCGCCCACCGCCGGGCGGATTTTCGAGGAGATGCGTCTGCTACAGCCTGCCCTCGCGGTCTGGACCGGTGACAGCATCTACGGCTCCGACGACTCGGTCGGAGAGGCCGACGCCGAATACGACGCCTTCCTATCGCTTGCCGCGCTGTCGAAGACACCGATCTACAACGCCCCCGGTAACCATGAGATTTTTGACCGCCCGGAACTCGCCGCGCTTTACAAGAAGCGCATGGGCCGCCTCTACGGCTCCTTCGACTACGGACATTCGCACTTCATCGCCCTCAATACCGAGGAGATCGGCCTCGGCGGCGGCATCGGCAAAGAACAGCGCGACTGGCTCGAACGCGATCTGGAGGCCAACAAGAACGCCGCGCATATCTTCGCCTTCACGCATCATCCGCTCTTCGCCCGCACCAAAGAGGGCTTCAGCGACCTCGCCAACCGTGATGATATTCACAAGCTTTTCGTAAAATACGGTATCAAACACGTCTGTAGTTTAGCGTTTTCATCGTAGAGGAGACGGCTGCTCTGAATTCGTATAGAGAAAGATAACTTCTCGACAAAGGAGGTCTCTCTCATGAACGCATTACAACCGTCTCCCGAATGGGAGGTTCTTCTCCGACCGTTCC
>JBBQPO010000104.1:0-18872 GCA_038217285.1 Chthonomonadales bacterium | reverse complement strand
GCAGCAGATCGACGCGCATCTCGGGGCGCTGGCCGCAGCGCGGCCCGGCCTACGAGTGCCGGGCGCCTTCGATGGCTTCGAGATGGGCGTTCGGGTAATACTCGGGCAGCAGGTCAGTGTGAAGGCCGCCTTGACGCTGGCCGGAAGAGTAGCGGCAGCCTTCGGAGAGCCGATAGAGACCCCCTTTCCCGCGCTGACCCATCTCTTTCCGACGCCGGAACGGATCGCCGCTGCGGAGACCGCCGACCTGACCGCGCTCGGGATCGTGAGGGCCCGTGCCGAGGCGATCCGGGCGCTGGCACGGGAGGTGGCGACGGGGCGGCTGCGGCTGGAACCAGGCTACAATACGGAGGCGACCCTGGGGCATCTGAAGAGCCTGCCCGGCATCGGGGAATGGACCGCGCACTACCTGGCGATGCGCGCCCTGGGCTGGTCCGACGCCTTCCCGCATACGGACCTCGTGATCCGGAAGGCGCTGGGCAACCCGACGCCCCGTGCTCTGCTGGAGCAGGCCGACGCATGGCGGCCCTGGCGCGCCTATGCCGCCATGCACCTCTGGAGATCCCTGGAAGACCCGACCTCCTCGGAAGCATCGGAGACGAAGGACAGAACAGGATGACATTCTACACCTACTACGATAGCCCCGTCCAGCCTCTGCTGCTGACGTCGGATGGGACGGCGCTGACAGGAATCTTTATGGTCGAGCACCGGCACGGGCCGGAGGTCGGGGCCGACTGGACAGAGCAGACGGACGCCCTGCCGTTTGCGGAAACGAAGCGGCAGCTCACGGCCTACTTTGCCGGAGAGTTGACGGAGTTCGATCTGCCGCTTGCTCCGCAGGGGACCGAGTTTCAGCGCCGCGTCTGGCAGGAGCTTCGGCGGATTCCTTACGGCACGACCCTCTCCTACGGAGAGCTGGCCCGACGGCTCGGCAGTCCCAACGCCTCCCGCGCGGTGGGCCTCGCCAATGGGCGCAATCCGATCTCGATCGTCATTCCCTGTCACCGCGTCATCGGCGCGAACGGCAAGCTGGTCGGCTACGGCGGCGGCCTCTCGCGCAAAGACATGCTGCTTTCGCTGGAGGCCGGGAGACGGAAGGAGCCAACTTCTCTCTTCTCCTCGGAACCGGCATTGTGACCGGCATCATGCCCCATTTTCCACTGTTAGGACGGCCAAAAAACAAGGTGCTCCCGACAGAGGGGTAAAATAGGGGTGGTGCGAATTTCAAAGGGGGTATCTGCGCATGGCGACAACAACTGGTTTTCTGCATCTGGTCTATTTCTGGGTACGTGTCGGAGGAGGGGCGGAGGATGCAGAGGCGATCTTGCGTGGATGCCGCCAACATCTGGCGGGTATTCCGTCCGTATTGCGTTTGGAAGCCGGGAAGCCCGCGGGCACGCCGCGCGACGTAGTAGACAACTCATATGGGGTGGGGCTGCTGGTAGAGTTCGCGGACTCAGCAGGCTACGACATCTACGAGACTCACCCTGACCATCTGACCTTTATCGCCGAGTGTAGCCCCCACTGGTCCCGCGTCCAGGTCTACGACACGCAGTTGTAAATCGCTCTGTCCTACGGATCGGCGAACTGGCCGTAGCGCAGATTCTCCTTGGCGAAGGTGAATGGCGTTACGCTGATGGCGAGCGTAAGATCTTTGTCGGTGAAGCTGGAGTTGTCGATCGTCCAGAGGTTGAGCGGGGTTCCCGGCACGTTTGGACTGCCGGGATCGATAGCGTTCACGGTGTTGAGCGGCTTCATGGCTTTGACATGGCCGTCCATGAACCAGAAGTTGCTTACGCCCACATGCCCTGTGAAGACATGCCCGTTCCAGCCGGTCGTGTTCGTGGCATGGAAAGCGCCGCCTGGCCCCTCGATCCGGGCATTCACGAAGACATCGCTGTAGTAGGCGGTGCTCTCCGCGATCCCGATTACCTGTGAGGGCGAGGCGATCCTCGCCAGGGTGACGTCGCCGGACTGGCGGTTGCAGACACCTCCGACTCCGTTCGCATCGTTGTTGTTGAGCCCGTAGGAGACATGAATGTTGGGATCGTCCTGGGTTGTTTCCGGATTGTCCCGGCTGAGAAGGCGATTGTTCGGGTTGGAGGGACAGGTGAAGACCTGCGCATTTTTGAGGTAGGGACGTATGTCTTTCCGCCAGGAGGTAAGGGCGTCGTCGTTTTGACGACGCGGCTGCGTCTCGTCGTAGTCCTGCATATAGATCAGCAGCGCCGTGCCGATCTGTCGCTCGTTGGAGAGGCAACTCGCCTGTCGCGCCTTCTCGCGCGCCCGTGCGAAAACGGGAAACAGTAGCGCCGCCAGAATCGCGATCACGGCGATGACGACGAGCAGTTCAATTAGTGTAAATGCGGATCGACGAGACAATGTACGCATGGCGGCAACCTTTCCAAAAAGTCAGGAGGGCGAACCTCTTACTTCCTTGACGGGTCGGTTCCCGCTCGGGTTTCATCTTCCAGCCGACGATTCAAATGGAATAGTGTCATACTGCAAGACAGGGCGCGATCAAGCGCGTCGGCTGAGGAGAAAACGGTACTTTGCGAATTTCGAGGGTATTAGGAACGATCCTGCTGCTGGTCACGATTGCGACTTCGGTTTTTGGGGAGCCGCGAGGTTCTCTGCTGCCGATGCAGTTGCGCTGCGAATACGCCGTCAATCCGATGGGTGTCGACACGCCACGTCCACGACTCTTCTGGCAGGTTCAAAGTGTGGCTCGCAACCAGAAACAGAGCGCCTATCAGGTGATCGTGGCCTCCACGAAGGCACTGCTGGGGAAGGGGCGCGGCGATCTCTGGGACAGCGGGAGGACAGCCTCTGAGGAGACCCTCCAGATCCCGTATTCCGGGAAACCGCTGCACTCCGCGCAGCGCGTCTTCTGGAAGGTCCGCTGCTGGGATCGCGCCGGTCGTCCTTCCGCCTGGAGCGCCCCGGCCTCCTGGACCATGGGACTGCTGGAGGCGAGCGACTGGCAGGCGCACTGGATCGGCGGCGCGGCTCCCGAACAGGAGACCGTTCTGCTGCGCCGGGAGTTCGCGGTCCTACCCGGCCTCCAGCGCGCGGTCGCGTTCGTCTGCGGACTCGGGCAATACGAAATGTCTCTGAACGGGCGCAAAGTGGGCAAGGATCTCCTGACGCCGGGCTGGACGAACTACGCCAAAACCTGTCTTTACGACACCTACGACATCACCGCACAACTGCACGCAGGCGCAAATACGGCCGGGCTGTTCCTGGGCAACGGCATGTACCGGGTCCATGCCGGCCGCTATACCAAGTTCGTCGGCTCGTTCGGCGCGCTCAAGGCGATCTGTCTGCTGCGCCTGGAGTACGCGGACGGAACGACTGTGCAGGTCGGCAGCGACGGCCACTGGCGCACGCATGCCGGTCCCATCACGTTTTCGTCGATCTATGGCGGTGAGGACTACGATGCGCGGCTGGCACAGTCGGGTTGGGATGACGTCGGGTTCACCGGGGCCGGTTGGGAGGAGGCGCGACTGGTGGAGGGGCCAGGCGGTCGCCTCCGGGGACTCAGCGCTGCCGCGCCGCCTCTGCGCGCCCTGGAAACCCTGCCTCCTGTCGCGGTACGCGCGATCCGACCGGGGGTGACTGTCTACGATCTGGGCCGCAACGCCTCGGTCATGCCGCGTCTGCGGGTGCAGGGCGAAGCGGGAGCCTCCGTCCGCATCACCGGCGCGGAGCTGCTGCATCCGGACGGGACCGTGGATCGCGGCTCTTCGGGAGGCGGACAGGCCTACTGGCAACTGACGCTCGCCGGAAGCGCCGTCGAGACCTACTTCCCACGCTTCTTCTATCAGGGCTGCCGCTACCTTCAGGTCGAGGCTCTGCCTGCCGTAAAGGGCGGGCCTGTGCCGACCGTTCTGGCGCTGGAAGGCGTCGGCGTCCACTCCGCATCGCGGTCGATCGGGGAGTTCGCCTGCTCGAACGCCCTGTTCAATCGCATTCACACGCTGATACGGCGGGCGCAGGAGAACAACATGGTGAGCGTGCTCACCGACTGTCCTCATCGCGAGCGCCTCGGCTGGCTGGAACAGGACCACCTGAACGGTCCCTCGCTGCGCTACGAGTTCGATCTCGCACCCCTGTTCACCAAGATCCTGAACGACATGGCGGATGCACAGTTGCCGAATGGACTGGTGCCGGACATCGCGCCGGAATATACCGTCTTTTCGGGCGGTTTCCGGGACTCGCCAGAGTGGGGCAGCGCGCTTCTGCTCTGCGCCTGGCAGCAGTACGAGTGGACGGGGGACCGGGAGCTGCTCCAGACCTACTACCCACAGATGCAGGCCTATGTCGCCTATCTGGGCAGCAAGGCAAAGGACGACATCGTCGATCACGGGTTGGGCGACTGGTACGATCTGGGGCCTGGACCGCCCGGCTATGCGCAACTGACTCCGGTCGCGCTCACGGCGACCGCGTTCTACTACGCCGACACCGTCACGCTCGCCCGCACCGCTGCCGTGCTCGGTCGCCCCGACGATGCCCGCAAGTTCGACGCGCTGGCCGACAGGATACGCAACGCCTTCAACCGGAAACTTTTCCACGCCGACACAGGCCAGGTGGCGACCGGCTCTCAGGCGGCGAACGCCATCGCGCTTGTCATGGACCTCGTGCCGGTCGGGCAGCGTGCGCTGGTGCTGGAGAATCTGGTCAAAGATGTCCGGGCGCACGGCAACGGCCTAACGGCTGGCGACGTGGGCTACCGCTACCTGCTGCGCGCCCTCGCGGATGGAAATCGATCCGATGTCATCTTCGACGTCAACGCGCAGTCGGACAAGCCAGGTTACGGGTACCAACTGGCTCACGGGGCGACCAGTCTGACGGAAGCCTGGGATGCGGGACCAGGCTCCTCGCAGGATCATTTCATGTTGGGGCAACTGATGGAGTGGTTCTACCACGATCTGGTCGGCATTGGCCTCGATCCGACCGGCCCCGGTTTCAAGAAGATCCTGATCCATCCACAGCCAGTCGGTGATATCACCTACGCGCGGGCGTCGTGTGCGACCCTGCGGGGAAACGTCAGCGCGGAGTGGACACGTAGCGGCGATGCGTTCTCGCTCTCCGTCACGTTGCCGGCAAACACCACCGCGACCATCTGGCTGCCGTCGTCTGGCCGGGGCATTGTCCATGTGAACGGGGCATCACCAGACCATGTCGCCGGGGTTCGTTTTGTGCGCCAGGAGGCTGGAAACCGGATCTACTCCGTCGGATCGGGTCACTATGACTTTCAAACGCTCCGATAGAAAAGCGTCCCCGTCGCGTGGAGGCGACAGGGACGATGGCCTGTTGTTCGAGCGTTAGCGGGGTCCCACGATCTGCCAGATGGACGGTGGGGCGAGCGAGAGGTTTTTCGCGCTTTGGAAGACGCCGCTGGTCAGATACCAGAGCATGGCCCCATTAGTGGTCTGGTTCTGAAACAGCAGACCGGGGCCAGCGGCGTTGCATTTTGCTACGTAAGCGTTGGTGGTTTGCGACTTGTTCACCCTCTGGACGGCACCCGGAGTGGCGGGGAAGTTGAGGGTAGCGGCGCCACCGGCGACATAGGCGCTGCCAGCACCATCCACCGCGCTGCCGCTCAGAAAGTCGTTGTATCCCCCAGATTCGTTGTTCCTGGTCGAGATACAACTCTCACCTCGCTCCGCATGGCTCTGGGCCCCGGTTCCTCCAGTGCAGCGGGTGGTGAATCTTTTCGATGCCCGAACTATACGGCTGGATTGAGGGGTCAGATATCGTAAGCCGCGCTGTAGCCTGCGCCCTCTTGAGAACCACTTTTAGCGCCGCTCCGGAGTTGGCATATCATGGAGAACTCGCTCACGACGATCTTAGAAACCTATCAGCGTAAACGCAATGCGGGAATAGGTGCGGCCGACCGGCAAGCCCTGGAGGCAGGGCAAGAAATGCTGCGTATTCGGCTGCAAGATCCGCAGGAACTGGATGCCCTCACCGTACACCAGGGAGCAGACATCTGCCACTTCCTGGCCGACCGGCAGGGGGTCATTGACCTGACTTCGCGCTATCTCACCCAGACCCTCTCGGTCGAAGAAAAGGCATGGGCGTGGTGGGAATTGGTCGACAAACTTTATGAGGACGAACGCTGGGAGGAAGCCGTGGCCGCGAACGAACCCTATCTCGACTGGGCGCAAGCGCAGTGGGAACAGGGCACTCTCTCTTCCATCGCGTTGCTGCACACCGTTTCCGACTGTACCTGGTCGGACGGCTGGCGTAGTGTCGGCAAAGTAGAGGCCTGGTTTGAGCACTTCAACGCTATTGTGGCCAAGGTCGAACCGACGCCTGCAAACCGTCTGGAACGTTTCTACTGTTTGCGGAACGTCTGCCGCGTACTGGTCGCCTGCGGACGCGACGACGAGGCGCTTACCATCCTTCCGGAAGTACAGGCCCTGGCACAGGAGGATCCGAATTGGGAGAGCTCCTGGGAGATAGAGGTGCAGGCCCAGGATATGGAAGCGGGTATCTATCGCCGGAAACAAGAGACGGATGCTCTCCGTCGGGCCGGCATACGCGCCATATCCCTGCTCGAAAGCCGGGGCGCCGCCCCGCTCACACCGGAAGAGACCACGCGATTGGCGGTCCAATATGACAATGTGGCGGCAACGATGTTTATGGCCGACCAGTACGATCTCTCCATTCCCCTGCATCGGCGCTGTATCGAACTGAGCCCTGTTTCGGAATTTGCGTATATGGCGCTTCCAGCGGCCTTGTGGGCGACAACGAAGGAGCGGGAACCGGTTCTTAGGCTGCTACGCCAGGGCGCCGAGCGTTGCCGGGGGGACTGGTTTGCCACGGATTTCCGCGAGATGGCGGAGTTCGAAGACGTTCGCGAGGACGCCGAGTTCGAGGCCACTGTGCGAATGCGGTAGTCTGTCGTGTAAGAATGGGAAGGGACTATGGAGGTGGCGGAAGAGGCGCGGCGGCAGGGGGTCGGCAGCTCTCTGGTGCAGGAGTTGAAGCGCGTTTGCTACGAAGCCGGCAAAATTCCGGCAGCACGGTGCGATCCCGCCAATATCGCCTCACGCCGGACGCTGGAGAAGGCGGGCTTTCTCCCCTGCGCCCGCGTGTTAGTCGGAACCGTCGCTGCCGCCGTCTGAACCTGCCGCCGATAGCCACGTTGTTATTTGTGGGAAGTATCCGGGCTGTTATGGCGTGGACGACGAACGAGGGAGCGCGTTCCGCAGCAGGGTCTCCGCCTGTAGCAGGGCAGGAAAGTTCGGTTGCTTCCTGAGCGCCTCTTTCACATCCTGAATTGCACCGTTTACGTCTCCTGATTTGGCATGTGGCAGCGCGTCCTGGTAGGTGGTTTTCGCGGCATCTGCGTTCCCCTGCACGGCGTAACAGAGGCCGAGATTGAAACGGGCAAAGGTGACGTTCGGGTCCATTTTGAGGGCCATCTGTGTGTTTGCAATCGCCTCCGGCAGTTTTCCCGCGAGATACTGGTACCAGCCAAGCCCGCCCCGGCTCGCCGCAGAGTTGTCCAGTCGCAGCGCATTTTCCGCATCCGTGACCGCTCGGTCGTACTCCTTCAGGCCGACATAAGTCTCGGCGCGCAGTCGATAGCCTTGAACGAAGTTCGGCCGATCCTTAAGCGAGCGATTCAGGTCCGCCAGCGCTTTCGGATACTCCTTTTTTTTCAGGTAAGCCTGCCCGCGTTCAAATACCGTGCCCGGATGGGGATCTTGAGCGATGCCAACGGTGTAGTCGGCGATGGCCTTATCGTAGTCCCCGAGCGACGTATAGCAGAAGGCGCGGACGTCGTAGGCAGACCCGTTGTTGATCGGCAGCAGGGCGATGGCCTGACTGAGATCCGGCACGGCGGCCTTAAAATCGCCCATGTTGCGATAGGCCAGGCCACGATTGAAGAAGAGGGACTCGCGCACCTCGGTGTGTCTCGCATATTTGAGCCCCTCGGTATTGTCGCGAACGCACCTCTTGTAGTCACCCATCTTCGACTCCGCCATACCGCGCAGCATGTAGCCGTCTGCAGCCGTGGGCGCTTTTTCGATCATGTGCCCGTATTCAGTGGCAGCGCGTTTGTAGAGGTGCTGCTCATACATCTGGTTGCCGCGCCGATTGTATTCCGCGACGCTCATGTTCGGGTTTGCAGGCTCTTCCAGCGCCGATTTCCCGTGCAAACGCGGTAAAACGACGATCAGGAAGACCGCGCAAAGCGCGATGACGCCCAGGATCGCCACGCTTAGTGTTGCGAGCAGTACAATGATCGGTGCGCTATTACGTTTCATCTTGAAACCTCCCGGTACAAACAGTCATAGGTAAGGAAGAAATGAGGCTCGCTCACGACAGTGTGAAAATCGAACGTTCTGCAGAAAACGAACCGCTCGCGCTTTAGAAGCGGACGCAGACAGCGCGTGCAGAGTTATCGTGGTGATGTGCGGCCAGGAGTCGGGTGGTAGCGGGGCCGCTGCATAAAGCCGAGACCGCCCAGCAGGAACGGCAGCCCACACGCGACCCCGATCATAATGTGAGCCGCGCGTATTTTATCTGCCGCGCTCTCTTTGGCAATGGAGAATGTCACTCGGCTCACCTCCGGATCGTTGGGAAGATAGTCGATCTGCACCTGCCCGCCGATCAACTGCTCGTCATAGACCTCGCGTGAGACAGAACTGGTATGAGAGTAGGACTTTCCCTCCACCTGGAAGTTATAGTTCAGGTAGATAGGACTTGCTTTTGCTGCCGTTTGTCCCCACGCCGGTCGCCTCCCCGGTCGTTTGTTTGCTGTGTGCATCCAACTCCCCCTGGCGCTGCAATGCGGCCTGACCGTCGTGCAGCAACGTCAATGCCAGCCCTCCGACCCCCAATCCAAACAAACAGCCGATGACAGCAAGGCCGATGACGTTCACCAGAAGAGACTGCTTCTTCTCCGCCACAACGGCCTCCGGCGCATTCTCGGTGACCTGTGCGCCTACCTTGGCCCGGAGAGACGCTACCAGCCTGTCATAATTCGGCAGGCGAGACGAGACGCTTATGGTGGTTGTGGCGCTCTTGACCGTCGTCACCTCGACGACGCCCGACTTGGTCGCCATATCTTTGGTCGTGACTGATACGACCTGATCGAACGGAATTTCACGCCTCCCGAACACAGATCGATCAATCAGACCGGTATCGGTCAACAGGAGGACGCGGGTTGCGAACTGCAGCCCGAGATAGGCCATAAACAGGGCGCCAACCAGCAAAAACGCCGGTACTCCGATCTTGAAAGCGAGCGGAGCAGGAGGTCCGGAATAGGGCAGGAGAGGCATGGAAATCGCGAGAGCGACGCAGAGCAGGGCCATAAACCCGGCGGCGAGCGGGGGCGCTGTCTGGCCGAATCGAAATTCGCGCGACTCCTCGATCCGGGCTTTGACCTCCTCCGGTAGATTCGCAAGCTTCTCCCCCAGCGCCTCGTGGAGACTGCGACCGGCCTTACTACGGTAACCGGACTCGGCGGAGGGCACCGACATACGGTTGCCGTGGATATCGGTCAGCGTCCCACTTCCATCCTGTGTCGGCTCCGCGCGCACCAGATCTCACCATGCAAACTCCTGCGTGCTTCCGTTCCACCAACGCTTGAGGATCCCATTCTCGTCCAGCCGAAAAACGGTGAAAGTGTTCAGCAAGCCGACGCATCCCGCGCACGCCATTCCGCCGAACAGGAGCCCCAGGGGAAGCAGCACAACGGTACGCGTTCCGCTGGACTGGAAGCCGGAGGCCTGTTGCGAAGGCATCAGAAAGAAGAAGAGGAACGCGCCCCCAAAGACCAGCAGCATCAGCACAAAAATGAATCGAATGGTTCTGCGACAAAAATAGTCTGTCATTCCGGGATCCTCCGCTCTCATTACCGTCTCGTTAGGGTTAGGAACGCTGCCATTTCGAATCAAGGGGTTGTCACCCCTCGCTATGCGCCTGCGGCGGATCATCCTTCGGATGAGGCATCTAGTTCGGTATCGTAGGTTTCGCCGTCCCGTTCCAGGATTTCCTGTGTTGTGCCATCGGCATGATGTTGTTTTTGATTATGGATGTAGGCGATGATGCGCTTGCGGTGCGATGGTGAGACAGAGATCGCCGCGTAGTTATTTTGCCAGTCGAACCAGTTCTCGGGTTTGAGCGTCTCCTGAATCAATCGCGAGGAACCTGCTTTGAATTCCCGTATCAGGTCGCACAGGCGAATGGTAGCCGGGGTCGTGAGCAAAAGGTGGACATGATTTTCGGTCCCGCCGACCGCCAGTATATCACAACCTTTGTGTTTGGCGACCCCGGCAAAATAGTCATACAAGCGAGGTTCAATATCCGGCGTGATCAGAGGATAGCGCTCCCGTGTTGTCCAGATGATATGAACGGTGAGAGCAAGATAACTTCTGCGGCGGATCAAATTCGGTTCCTTTCTCTGCCCGTCCGAAGGACGGTCCGGCAAAGCCGCGTAGCGAGGGGTGATAACCCCTTGACCTTGACCGCCCCATTGAACGTCTTGATAGCTCTTCGAGGGAATTAGCAATGCTGCCCGACCAAAACGTGTCCCGTTTTAGTGGTTCTGTTCTCTGTCGGCCTGCCGAAATTATGCCCGTTCTCAGATGTTATGGCTAGAATGAAAGATACGTTTCCACCAGGAGGTTGGGCTTTGCGTCCGCTCAAGCGTTTCGATACGGCTCTTCAATGCCTGCACCTGTTGCTGTAATTCGTCGATCTCGTCGCGATCATTGGGAAAAAATGAGAAACGTCCCAATGTCTGCGAGAGAGGATTAGTTTCGGTCTTTGTCGGGTCTTCCATGTCTACTCCCTGGAGATCTGCCGTTCATGCGGCTGGCTCGATAAGATTAATGCCATTGCGTAACAACTGGATGAGCGCTTTGCACTCGGCGACTGTCAAGGGGACTTCCGCATCGCCATTGTGCTCCTGCGAAACCGCTACCATAATTCTGTCCTCCCACTGCCGGAGTAGGATGAACGCACTGCTACCGTCATCGTCCGTGGTGGTGATCATACCGATCTGCTTCTGCCGCGAATCCACGTAAGGTAAAGTCCTTTCTGCCCGTTGAAGGCGCTTTAGAGGAGTGAGTTCTGGCGGATCTCTCCTTCCTGATAGGCGAGGACGAGGGCTTCGAGGAGGGCGACGGTCTGTCGAATAGCCGTGCCGTCTTCGGTGTCGGCGACGAGGCGAGGACGGGGATAGGTGCGGATCTCGCGGGTATGCGGCAGCATATCGGCCCCGGCGACGAGCACCTGCTCGATGGAATCGAAGTGGGCGTGTTCGGCGAGGGTGAGGCCCTCGGGCGTGAGCAGGAGCGTGTAGCCGCGATCCCCGTAGGCTTCCGAAAACGCGCCATCGATCGTGACCGCGTTGCCGCCGCGCTTGACGGCCTGCTCGCCCTCGGCCATCTTCACCGGAACGTGCCCGTTGACGATCATGCCGTCTTCGCCTGCACCAAACTCGCGCAGAATGCGTCGGCAGAAATCGGCGTCGTGGATCTGCTCGAAATAGGGGTTCTTCGTCTCCGTATGCGTCTTTGTGTCGGCGACGAAGTAGGACTCGAACGTGGTGATGCGGTCTTTGCCGAAGAGCGGCGAGAGTGGCCCGGCCCAGAGGTACCAGAACCAGTCGCCCTCCGCGCCGACATGGTTGGAGCCACGCCGAAACGCGCGGCGAATGAAGAGGGTGATGGCATTGAAGAGGACGCGCCCACTGCGCTCGACGCCCTCGAAGGGCAGCGTCAGGAACGCCCCGGCGGCGTCGGTGGGGACGCAGGCGTGAAAGATCAGGCAGTCGTCGCGCCGCAGCACCATCGTTCCCTGCCGCACCAGAAAGGTCATCTGCTCCCAGAGGCGCGGGCTGCGCACGAAGGCGTCGCGCATCTGCGTCATACACTCCTGCTCCTGCGGGGAGAGCGCGCAGGGGTCGGTCGGATCGAGTGTGGGTAGGCGCGTGTCCTGCAGCGGGTAGACGACGCCGTCGATGGTCACGGTTCCGGCGGCCTTATCCACGAAGTTCAGCAGCACGCGATGGTCGAGCTTCCACTCGGGATGGCGACGGATCGCCTGCCCGACGCATTTGAACTCCAGCACCGCCGCCGCTTTCTGCATGCGGGCAAGTTGCAGAGGCTCGCGTACTCCTGAGACTTTCACGGCGAAATGCTCCGCCGGATCGTCGCCGTAGACCTCCCGCGCCAGCCGCTCCAGCGGTGCGAGCGAGATGCCGAAGCCCTCTTCCAGTTGGTCGATGCGGTCGTAGCGGATCGAGAATCGCAGCACCGTAGCGATACAGGCTTCGGACCCCAGGCACGCGCCCATCCAGGAGGCGTCGTGGTTGCCCCAGGTGAACGCGACATCCGGCTGGCGCTGCAGATAGTCGATCACCCCATCGAGGCGCGGGCCGCGATCCCCCATATCCCCCGCGACGATGATCTCCGCGACCGCCAGATTGCGCACCACATGGGAGGCGTCGCGAATGGTTTCTCGGGCGGTTTCGTGTTCGGATAGGGAAGCGATCAGGGTCGGCAGGAAGCCGGACGGACGCCCGCTGATCGGCTCCGCCAGCAGCTCCTGAAACAGTTCGGCCTGCTCCGGCGGAAAGGTTCGTTCTACCTGTCGGCGGCGATAGGGGGCGGTGAGGGCGCGCACGATCTCGAACTGCCGGCGTAGCGTGGTCAGCGCCCATGTCGCGCGCCGCTCCGGCGCAAAGTCTGCGATGCCGAAATAGTCCATCGCCTCCTGCGGATAGTAGAGCAGGGACAGCAGGTCGTTGATCTCCGCCTCCGTCAACCGGTCCGCGAAGGTCCTCTGCACCAACGGCCGCAGACGCCCCGAGACGTTGTTCAGGACATGCCGCAGCTTCCGGTACTCGCCATGCACATCGCTGAGCACATGCACGACCGGGCGTGGCAGCAGCAGGCTCGCCCGAAGCGCCGCGATCTCCGCCTGCGCGCGCCCGATCGTCGGAAATCTCTCTGCCAAAGCCTCCAGTGCGGCTCGTTGCATACTCTCTCCCTGAAATGCCCTCTCCGAAGACGCGGAGAGGGCAGTATTTCACTTTCTCTTTTTGTGGGTTATTTCGGCAGATGCCAGGCCCGGCCGTCGGCAAGGAGCGAGTTGGCGGCCTCAGGTCCCCATGTTCCGGCGGCGTAGTTGGGGAAGAGAGGGCAGGAGAGATCACGCCAGGCGTCCAGGATCGGGGTTATCAGGCCCCAGGCGGCCTCGACCTCGTCGTTGCGGGCAAAAAGCGAGGCGTCGCCGCGCACGGCATCGAGGATCAGGCGCTCATAGGCGTCCCGGATCGGCGCGTTGAAGGTGGCCCCGTACTGGAAGTTCATGCGCACGGGCTGGATGTTCATCTCCGGGCCGGGCTCTTTGCTGCCGATCTCCATCGAGGCCCCTTCGTCGGGCTGAATACGCAGTGTGAGCAGGTTGGGGCAGAGACCGTTGCTGTTGATGCGGGCGAAGAGAATGTCGGGAACGGCCTTGAACTGGATCTTGACTTCGGTGACGCGCCGGGGCATCCGTTTCCCAGCCTGGACATAGAAGGGAACGCCGGACCAGCGCCAGTTGTTGATCTGGAACTTGAAGGCCGCGAAGGTGTCGGTCTCAGAGTGCGAATCGACGCCCTCCTCCTGGCGGTAGCCAGGGACCGCCTCTTCGGTGATGACGCCGGGGCCGTACTGCCCCCGCACGGTCCAGAGCGCGACCTCCTCGGGCGTGAACGGGCGCAAGGAGCGCAGCACCTTCACCTTTTCGTCCCGGATAGCGTCGGCCGTCAGTGCGACAGGCGGCTCCATCGCGATCAGGGTCAAAACCTGCAGGGCGTGGTTCTGCACGATGTCGCGGGTGATGCCGGAGTTTTCGAAGTAGGCGCCGCGCCCTTCGACCCCCAGCGTCTCGGCCACGGTGATCTGCACATTGTCGATATACTTCTGGTTCCAGAGCGGCTCGAATATCTGGTTGGCGAACCGCAGCACCAGGATATTCTGCACGGTCTCTTTGCCGAGGTAGTGATCGATGCGATAGACCTGACTCTCTTCGAACGAGGAGTTGAGTTCGACATTGAGGGCGCGGGCCGAGGGGAGGTCGATCCCAAACGGCTTCTCGATGATAATGCGCGCCCACTGACCGGCTTTGCCGGGCTTGTTCAGGCCGACTTTGCCGAGGTGCAGAATGATCTCGCTGAAGTTGTCGGGCGGCGTGGCGAGATAGAAGAGACGGTTGCCGCCGATGCCACGCTCTTTGTCGAGCTTGTCGAGATAGGTGGCGAGGCGTCGGTAGCCAGGCTCATCGTCGAAGTTGGAGCGGAGGTAGCTGATCCGCTCGGCGAAGGCGGCCCACTCCGGCCCGTCTGCGGGCAGCTTTGGCGCGAATTCGCGCAGGGCGACCTGAAGCTCCGCGCGGAAGCTGTCGTCGGTCTTGTCCCGGCGGGCGAAGGCGACGATGGTAAAGGATTTCGGCAGCAGCCCCTGCACGGCCAGGCTGAACAGGGCGGGGACGATCTTGCGCCGGGTCAGGTCGCCTGTCGCCCCGAACAGCACGAAGGCGCAAGAGGCCAGATCTTTTTCGGGCGCCCCAGCAGGGGTGGTCGTCGTCGCATCGGCCATATATCTCTCACTTTCCACATCTCCTCTGAATTCGGTTTCAGAGGGCCGATAAATAGGTTTGTCTTGTCAGGTTACGGTTTCTTCGCGGGTTTGGCAGGAGGCGGATCGAGGGGCAGCTCGATCTCCGGCCCTGGGGCCGACCAGGTCATTTTGCCGTCCTTATCTTTGAAAACCGCGACAGGGTTGCTGTTGGGCGCGATCAGGATGGCCGCGCCTCCCGTGCCTTTGCCGTTGGTCAGCGTGAGGCCGCCGGTCCCATCGCTCTCCTGCGCCAGTTCCACGCGGGGTTTGCTCTGCGCATCGTGAAAGGCCAGCGCAGAGCTGCCGTCGGGCCGAACCTGCAGCGTGACGCGCACCTTCCCGTTCTTGTCGTAGAGGGCGAGGCCGGGGCTGCCATCG
Source organism: Chthonomonadales bacterium (assembly GCA_038217285.1). Classification (GTDB taxonomy): domain Bacteria; phylum Armatimonadota; class Chthonomonadetes; order Chthonomonadales; family Chthonomonadaceae; genus JANXLO01. Next base: position 3,858 of record JBBQPO010000104.1, on the reverse strand, counting down.
TCCTGGGTCTGGAGCGTCGCGCGCGTCGCGCCGGTCTTATCGACCAGCCGGAACTCCTGTGCCAGGAGGACTTTGGGCGGCGCGGCGTCAGGGGCGGCGTGGACGGTACGCAGGGCAAAGTCGCCCACCAGCAGCAACGCGGCCAACAGCACGACTGCGCCGAATGTGTTGGAAAAGAGTGGTCTCGGTTCTCGCATAAGGGTCTCCCTCTCGTGCCGTTATCAGCGTAAACTCCGCCGCCCGTCAGACATCGGTCTTGGCGTATGTCTTTTCGGCTCCGGCAGAGTCAAGGCCGGGAACGTGCGGGCCTTCGATCGTCTTCTTATGCACGGCGTGTCCGCCGAACTCGTTGCGTAGCGCGGCCAGCACCTTCATGGAGAAGCTGTCCTCCTGGCGGCTGCGGAAGCGCAGATAGAGCGAGAGAGCGATGACGGGCGCGGGCACGGCGTGTTCGATGCTCTCCTGCACGGTCCAGCGGCCTTCACCCGAGTCTTCTACATAGCCGGTGATATGGTCGAGGTTGGGGTCTTCTTTGAACGCGTCGGTGGCGAGGTCGAGCAGCCAGGAGCGGACGACGCTGCCGTGTCGCCACAGATCGCAGACAGCGTGCAGGTCGATCTCGGGGTAGGGAGAGGCTTTCAGGATCTCGAAGCCTTCGGCATACGACTGCATCAGGGCGTATTCGATGCCGTTGTGTACCATCTTGACATAGTGGCCGGAGCCTGCGGGGCCGGTATGCAGCAGCCCTCCTTCGGGAGCGAGCGCAGCCAGCAGCGGCTCCACGGTATCGAACACCTCTTTGTCGCCGCCGACCATCAGGCAGTAGCCCTCCTTCAGGCCCCAGATACCGCCCGAGGTTCCGGCGTCCAGAAAGTTGAGGCCCCTGGCTTTCAGCTCGTTGTAGTGCCGGACGGAGTCGCTGAAACGGGAGTTGCCACCATCGATGATGATATCGCCGGGGCTCAACGTAGCGGCAGCTTCAGTGAGGACCGCTTCGGTCACTTTTCCGGACGGTACCATGCTCCAGATGACGCGCGGCGTCTGCGTCAGTCGCCCGATCATATCGGTAACGGTTCCAGCGGCATCGCAGCCGAGCGCACGCACACGATCCTGCGCCTCTGGTGAGGAATCGCAGCCGACGACGCGATGTCCACGCTGGATCAGGCGCTCGGCCATGTTGCCGCCCATCTTGCCCAGTCCGACGATTGCTATTTCCATTGGTTTTTCTATCTCCTTCGTCGCCACGTAGGCTTTGCCACCTGAAGTTATGGCTCTACCACGATGAAAGTGTGCGCCTGAAGCGCCTTCTCCTCCACCGTCCTCCATTTCGACATCGAGGCGGGTTTGCCCTGCTCCCTTTCGTGTGCCGCCCTCCCGCCGCTGAGTCTGCGATTCGATCTTGACTTTCTCCGGGCGTCGGTGTATACTAGGGGTGCGTTTCGACACCCTCGAAACGCCTGTTTGCCTGCGGGTCGTTAACTCAGTTGGTAGAGTAGTGGACTCTTAATCCATTTGCCCAGGGTTCGAGCCCCTGACGACCCATCCTCCTTATACGTTGCCACTAAATGATACTCATTGTCACTCCCTGCTGATCTGAAAACCGGCAAGAAAGTGAAATGAGATCCACCACTCATGGGTACTTTTACTCTAACCTGGGAGGAAGCCGTTCGCGGTTTCTATACCCACAAGCGGGTCGTCAAAGCAAGTTCGACGGCAATCTGGTATCTACGCTACGCCACACAGCTTCAGAGATGGGCTGATTCCCGCAAACTCTCCATTGATTCGTTCACCAATGCTCGCCTCTGCAAGGCGCTGCTGGATCGCCTGACCGACCGGGCGCACATCATTGAGACGGGCCAGGAGTCCTTCTGTTTCCGGCGCACCTTGGAGAGGCGTAACGGAGTTGCGGATACGCAAGCGTTACATAACGCTTCGGGAGGGGCAAGCTGATGCCTCAACCCAAGATCCATGCTTCCAACGCGGCGCGTCAGGCGGCGTTTCGCGCTCGCCGTGACCAGACCCGTCAAAAGGAGCTTGCCGCCAAGGGGTTGCCTTCGCTCCCGAGTATTCCCACTCTGCCCGGGTGGGCGCGTTGGAATGCCTCGTTCCAAGCGGCTCATGAGTTGATCTCCTATAGCCTGAGTGAGATGCAGGACTATTTTGAGGATCGCTCCGAGAATTGGCAAGAGAGCGAACGGGGCGGATCCCACCAGGAGAAGATCACCTCGGTAGAGGCCGTTGTCGATGCCCTGAGCGATCTACTCTCGTAAGGTTTGTCCGGACTTGCCGTTGGGCTCGATACGATTTTGCCTTCGCTCTCGGGCCAGCGGCCCGTTCCCTACGGCAAAATCGATGGCTCTCAGGCTGTATGACCAGGGGAGAGATTTCGGAAAGGAGGCGCCCACAAACGTTTCGATTTACCCCGGCAGGTGGGCCAATCTCGAATATCGAAGTGGGCCAAAATTGAGTATCGAAGTGGGCCAAACCGGGTTGTCAAAACCATCGTACCCGCTGTCTTGCGGTTTCGGAAGAGAACCTTCAGTGCTCTATGTATCTGGTAGGAACGGTTTACAACTTCTGCACTCCCCACCAGAGTTTAGGGGAGATCCGTTTTGGCAAGCAACGCTGGCCGACGACGCCTGCGATGGCGGCAGGTTTGACGGCAGACGTCTGGAGCGTGGGAGATTTGCTGTGCCACCAGGTCGCTGCTGCGCCGTTGGTTCCTCCGAAACGAAGAGGGCATCCGCCTGGAAAAACAGGGGCCAGGGAAACGAAAGGCGGTATGGCCATTGTCACCGTTTAATGCAGCACTACCGAATTCGCCAACAACATCAATGATTGTCAGACCCCTACAAAGGCGCGGAGATACGGACACGAGGGCCCTCGACATGGACGCGACCGGCGGCAATAAGATGGACGGCGCGGACATAAGCCTGATGCTCGGCCTTGATCACACGAGCGGCCAGGGTAGCAGGTGTATCCTCTTCTTCCACAGGGACGGCCATCTGCACCAGGATAGGCCCGGTGTCGTACTGTTCGTCCACGAAATGTACCGTGCAGCCCGAAACCTTCATGCCGCTCTCGATCACGGCGCGGTGGACGTTCTCGCCGTACATGCCGCGTCCGCCGAAGAGCGGGAGTAGAGCGGGATGAACGTTGAGAATGCGTTCCGAATAAGCGGCAACAACGGTGGTCGGCAACTGACGCATATAACCCGCCAGGCAGAGCAGGCCCACCTCGTGGCGGCGCAGTATGCGAAGCAGCGCCTCCGTGTATCCCTGCTCATTACCCTCATATTTGCGCGGTGATACGATGGAGGTCGCTACTCCCGCCGCTCTGGCGCGTTCCAAAGCCGGAGCTTCTGCATGTGTCCCGATGACGACCGCGAACTGACCGGCAATCTCGCCTGTCTCGCACGCCGCCAACAGTGCCCCCAGATTGGACCCGCGCCCTTGCGCAGAAACCATCGCGGCAATTCTTAAAGGCGAAGCAGACGCATTTTCAGACATAGGGAGAACAAGACTCCTAGTGTTTTGTGTTCGTTACATTCCAGAGCGATAGGACAGAGCTACGCAGGTTTCGTCCTCTACTTGTTCAAGGGAGCGAGGTCGTCCACGGTTTCGCTTCAATTCCACCCGTGTTCGATTAAAGGCTCCTACCCAAGGAAGCCTGTAAAGAGTATACCTTGATCGTTTCAATTCCAGACTGGTTCGATTAGGGTGCGTTCCATTTCATTGGGTGAAACTTTGTCTACGCTGCAAACCGTAATGGCGTCGTCAATTCGTCTGGTCGGGCGATTTTCCAGTAACCATAGACCTTCTTTTGACGCTGACGACGACGATAGGCATGGAAACTTTC
>JBBQPO010000103.1:0-18979 GCA_038217285.1 Chthonomonadales bacterium | reverse complement strand
CATCGATACCGGCACGACGATACCACGCCTTTCATGGATCGTCCATGCAATAAGACGGAATGAGGGGCAGAGCGCGTATCGAATTCAACTATCCGATAAAGTGGGGCCGACGAACAGAGGGGCATGGCCCTCATGGGATAGCGGCAAGGTGAATTCGGATCGCAGCACGTCGGTTCCCTTGACGGGGCCAACCCTGGATCCCAACAGCCGGCGTCCCTACTTCTGGAGAGTGCAAATATGGGACCGACATGGGCGCGTGAGCGACTGGTCGGAGACGCAGGAGATTATAGCGGGAGGAAGGCTGCGGATAGTACCTCCACAGCCAGACCGGTTTACCACGGTGCGTTATCCGCTGCAACGAATTGAGATCGCTCCGGTTAAAGTCCAGGAGTTAGGGCCAGGTCACTATTTCCTGGATTTCGGACGTGATGCTTTTGCGGGTCTCCGTCTGAATCTCATCGGATCAGAAACGGGGAAGAAAGTAGTCGTGCATCTCGGGGAGGCGCAGCGCGACGGTCCGACTGTCAACCGTAAGCCCGGCGGATCGGTGCGGTATCAGAGGGCAGAAATCGCGCTGCAGCCCGGACAACAACGCTACACTGTGCCACTGACGCCGAACGATGCGCGGCGAATGCCGGAAGGCAGTTCGGTAATGCCGTTTCGGTACGTCGAGATAGAGAACTGTCCGAGCACACTGGACCGAGAGTCTGTGCAACAGACTGTGGTGCGCTATCCCTTCGATGAGAAAGCGGCGCAGTTCACCTCTTCCGATCCGACGCTCAATGCCGTCTGGGAACTCTGCCGTTACAGCATCGCGGCGACGACCTACGCGGGCGTCTATGTGGATGGCGACCGCGAGCGCAGACCCTACGAGGCGGACGCCTATATCGATCAACTCGGCCACTACTCCCTCGACCGAGAGTTTACGCTGGCACGTTACAGCCATGAGGTTCTGATTCAGCATCCGACCTGGCCCACCGAATGGATCCTGCACTCCGTTCTCATGGCCTGGACGGACTATCTTTACACCGGCGACGACCGTAGCGTCCGCGCCTTCTACCCCGACCTGCAAGCCAAAACCCTGCTCGCCCTGGCGCGGCCCGACGGCCTGATCTCCACCACGAATCCTGCCGTGTCGAAAGAGGTGATCGCCTCGATCCACGGCGAACCGTTGCGTGACATCGTGGACTGGCCCGCAGGAGAGCGGGACGGCTATGAGATGCGCCCGGTCAACACCGTCGTCAATGCGTTCCACTATCGGGCGTTGGTCTTGATGAGTCAGATCGCAGGCGCCCTGGAGAAGCCGCAGGACGCTGTCTCCTACCGAGAGCAGGCGGCGAAAGTGCGGCAGGCTTTCAATACGACTCTCTTCGATCCTCAGACAGGGCTCTATGTCGATGGGGAAGGCAGCAAACATAGCTCTTTGCATGCCAACATGTTCGCCCTGGCGTTCGATCTGGTTCCTGCCGGGCGAGTGGCAAAGGTCGCAGCGTTTGTGCGCAGTCGGGGCATGGCCTGCAGTGTCTATGGAGCGCAGTTCTTGATGGAAGCCCTCTACCGTAGCGGGCAGGCGGACCACGCGTTGAGCCTGTTGACCGCGCACACCGACCGCAGTTGGAGCCACATGCTCGACATCGGCAGCACGATCACCCTGGAAGCCTGGGACACGCGTTTCAAACCTAATCAGGACTGGAATCACGCCTGGGGAGCCGCTCCTGCCAATATCATTCCACGCCTCCTGATGGGCGTCGAACCGCTCGAACCCGGCTTCCGCCGCATGCGCATCCGTCCGCAACCCGGCACCTTGAAACAGGCCGCCCTCAAACTCCCCACCATTCGCGGCACCGTCGATGTCAGATTTAAGGTCGTACCACAACACGTACACCTGCAGATCGATCTCCCAGCCAACACTTCGGCGCAGGTCTGGGTGCCGCGCCAGGGCATCCCTACAACGTCCGTCCTGGTGGACGGCAGAAAACGCGCTGGTCGGCTTGAAGCGGACTGCATCGTCTTCGATTCCATCGGCTCTGGCCCGCATACCTTCGACCTGATCCCTTAAAGATGCTTCCTTCTCCCCCGGCGCTGGGGGCACAATGCAAACCGCCTCCAGAAGATTCTCCTGGGGGCGGTTGACAGTGATGTTGCTGTCTCCACGGTTGGGGACTAGCTGATCAGTTCGCGCAGACGGCGGGTGCGGCTGCGCTTGCGGAGCTTGGTGAGCGCCGAGGACTCGATCTGGCGGACACGCTCGCGCGTCACCTCCAGCTCGCGGCCGACCTCTTCCAGCGTCTTGGGCTCGTCGCCGTTGAGGCCGTAGCGCAGGAGGATGACGTCTCGCTCACGCGGCGTCAGGTCTTCCAGCGCCAGCATGATCTCGTCGCGCAGGGCGCCGCGCGTCGCTTCCACGACCGGGTTCTGGGCGTCGGTCGCCGGGATCAGGTCGGCAAGGCGGCTTTCGCCCTCTTCACCGATAGGAGTCTCCAGCGACAGCGGCTCGATCGCGCCGCGCAGCAGCTCCGTCAGCTTCTCCTCGGTCATGCTCAACTCGCTGGCCAGCTCCGAACGCGTCGGCATTCGGCCCAGCTTCTCGCGCAGGGTGCCGCGGGTCTTGTTGATGCGGCCCAGCGTGTCCGTGACGTGGACCGGCAGGCGGATGAGGCGGGCCTGATCGGCGATTGCCCGGCTGATGGCACGGCGAATCCACCAGATGGCGTAGGTGCTGAACCGGTAGCCCTTGCGATAGTTGAATCGCTCGACGGCGCGGATCAGTCCGATCGTTCCCTCCTGCATCAGGTCTTCGATAGGCATGCCGTGTCCCAGGTAGCGGCGGGCCACCGAGGCGACGAGCCGCAGGTTCGCGAGGATCAGCGTGTTCTTCGCCTCCTCCGCCTCGAACTTGCTGCGCGGCGTCTCCATCCGACGGGCCAGGGTGATCTCCTGATCGTGCGAGAGCAAAGCAACCTTACCAGCCCGGCGCAGCCAGGCCTGCGTACTCTCTTCGAGTTCGCTGGCAGGCTCCAACTCGTCGGGCGTCGGTTCCCTTTCATCGGCGGAATCCCGTTTGGGAGCCCTGGCTACCACCGAGACGCCGCTCTCTTCGATCTCTTCCATGAAGGCTTCAATCGTCTCGACATCGAGGGATTCATTGTTGTTACTCAAGGCATCCGCGAGTTCACGGTCGGTCAGGAAGCCCTGCTTCCGGCCCCGTTCTCGCAGGCTCTCCAGCGTTTTGTTCATCGTCTGTACGGGCATCGCGCCCTCCCTTCTCACTACCGAACAGAGATCGTCGTTCGCGCTCTGTGTCTCCCGCGTCTGCACCTTTTATCGGCGCGACATGCGGGATTGAATAAAACAGACCCCGTAATCACGGGGTCACACAGTTTTTCTTCCGTGCCGGCGGGTGGAACCCGCCTGAACAGAGAAAGTTGTTGTCGAACGACAAAACCCCTGTGGACTTCCTCTCTTTCAAGGATAACAAACTCTATAACCCGATACGCCCTTTTCCCATCGCTTTCACCTAATTGACCGAGGTGCGCTGTGGAAAGTTGCATGCGCTGTGCAGACATTCGGAAATGTCCGCTGACGCCTCTTTTCAAGAGGTCGTGCCTCTCCCCAAAATGCAGGAGGCAGGCCCGGTCCTCTGCCTACAGTAGATCGAACCAGTCGTCCGGCGGCGTCTGACCGCTATAGAACCCGCCCGGTCGAAACCACTTCGCGTGCCCGTCCAGAAGTTCTGCCACCACGCCCTGTGCATGCCGCGGATCGGGGCGTCCCCAGTAGTCCGCCCCGAGTTTACCAGGCGGCTGTGACGGCGGCAACAGATAGGAGCTGAGATGACTGGGTGTCTTATACCCGTCCACGCCTCTGCAGTCCGCCAGCATGACGGTGCGGGACGGATCGGCGACCGCTGCGAGCGTGACGCCCGCGGCGTTGTTCAACGAAAAGATGTTGAAGACGTTGATACCGACATTCAGATAGTACGTGTTGAATCCGTAGTGGCAGCTTAGATTGCCCAGACCGTCCCGTATCGGCAGGTTTGCGCTCGGGCAGATCCAGACCTGTTTATTCTTTACGTAAGGATCCGTCAGATGGTGCCAGTTCAGGAAACCCTGGGGTGTGGCAGTCGCGGCAAGCGGAAAGGTCTCGTCGTAGTCCTGCGTATACATCGTTACGGCGAAGCCCATTTGCCGGACATTCGAGAGACAGGCCGTCTGTCGCGCCTTCTCCCGCGCCTGTGCGAACACGGGAAACAGAATAGCGGCCAGAATGGCGATAATCGCGATGACGACGAGCAGTTCGATCAGCGTAAACCCTGCCCGACTACGGCGATAGCCTCTCCTACCGATAGTTCGCTCTGTCTGCTTAAACTCCTTCATGAGGTCGGAACTGCACCCCCTTTTAGGACAGCCTCTCATTGTAACACAACTTTACGAGTTTCGCATCGCTTCGCGGCGGAAAATGAGAAAATCGCCTTTCTGTTTGGACGGTTCAGCGTCCAAACAGGTTCAGCGGCGGTCTTCAGGTAGGGTCGCATGCCTCTCGCGGCGGCCACGAAGTGTTCAGAGCAGGCGCGCCCAGGTCAATAGATTGATGTTGTGGGTCACATAGCCTTCATCGATGGGGTCGATGCCCTGCAGGAAGTTGCCGTAGATTTGGGTAGGGACCAGCGTTTGGGGCTCCGGCATGCCGTCCTGAACGAACTGCACAGCGCGTTCGCTGATGATCGCCTCGCGAATCAGGTTGGTGATCGGCAGTTTCCCCTGGACGGCGTCCGGCGGCAAGACGTTGGTGAATCCGCCGGTGGCGCTCCAGGGCTTGTCGTCGTCGCGGGCGATGCGCTCCCAGTCGAGCGTCGAGGGGGGCAGAACGGTTCTCACACTGCGGCCTGCAGAGGTGGCGGAGGTGGCCGCAGACCCGGCGGGGGGTTCCTCCGGAGACTTGAGACTTTGCAGAGGATTGCGGAGGGCCGAATCGTCGTTGACAGGCAGATAGCCCGCTTTGCGCAGGTCGCGCAGCACGATTTCGGGGTCTTCCGTTTTCAAGATGGCGACGGTATCGCTGAGCGTCCGGACGAAGATCCCTTTGATTTCCCGCCGCGCCTGCAACTCTTTCAGCAGGAGCGGCGAATCGACCTGGAGATAGGTATACGCCTTGCCGACACGGATATGCCCGTGCTTACCGCCAACCTCATTGATGAGATATTCGACGTTCTGCGGAATACCGGTACGGGCATGAGCCTGCAGGAAGGCCAGGATGTCACGCACCGTCGCGCCGCGATCCAGCAGGCGGCGGATCGAATCGCGGGTCAGATGGACCGTGTTGCCGATGGCGCCCTTGGCGGGAATGTCGGTCAGGGTCAGCAGGTGGTAGAAGATTTCCGGCGCCAGGTAGGGCGGGACAAAGATCTCAGCGTTCGCCTGCACGATGAACTTGTCTTCGCGTGGCTCTTCCGGCAGCGGCGCGCTGTTTGGCGCTTCCAACAGATTCGCGCCGGCAGGCGTCAGGCGAAACCCGGTGAAGACGGGAATCGCGCTCTTCGCCATCACCTCGCCCCGTCCGGCCGCCACCTTACCGCCTTGCGCTTCCGGCGGTCCCGGCATCTCGGTGAGTGTGCCCGCCTCCGGTCCCGCCATATCCGCCAACCCCAGCCAGTAGAGGCACTCCCCGATCATCAGGCGTGTGAAGACGAGCGGGGAGGCGACTAGATGGCCGTGCTGGGCCGTTTCGACCAGCAGCAGCGGCGAACCAAAGGAGAGCGCGTCGGTCAGAGAGACGATGTCCACGAACTCTGTCACTGCGCTGGCCGTCACCAGGCGCAGGGCCGCATAGCGAATGCCCGCCATGATCTCCTTCGAGCGGTAGGCGTTGGTTTTTTGCAGCGGCTCGGTGAACATTTCTCCCCAGGTCGTCCCGTTGCGCCATGCGGTGAAGAGAGCCTGCTGCTGCTCCCGTGTGCTGAGGTGCAGCCATTTCCCGCCTGCCTCGGTCATCGCATAGCTCTGCTTTTCGCCGTAGGGTGCGATCAGGTGCGCCTCCCGGCAGAGGGAGTAGACAAAGGAGGCATACCGATCTTCCTGCAGCGTAAAGGTGCGGGCCGCGTGCTTGAGGGCGGTCTTGTGAATATGGCCGGTGTTGGTACGGGCGGCCTCCTGTGTCCCCAGGAAGCCGAGCAGGGAGACGATGTCGCGGATCAGCGCCGTATGCCGCTTCGGTTGAATGGGCGGCTGTGCGAGCAGTTTCGGAGCGGGGGCGGCTTCCGTCCAGAAGCCGGAGCGATCCGCTCCGGTCAGCGCACGCAAGAGGTCGCCCGGAATGACCAGAATCAAGTTGTAGCCATAGGTGGGCGAGAGCACGAACAGTAGGCCGCGCGCGAGCAGGGTGTCTACAGCATTGCGTTCGCGCCCCATCTTCCAGCGGTTCTGCCAGTCGTAACGGAAAAACTCGTCGGTCTTCCCTCCCAACACTTCGGCCGCGACCTCCGTAGGGAGGGCGTCTCCGCCCACCTGAATCAGATACTCCAGAACCCGGCGCTCGTCGATGGTCAGCGGTGTTCCCAGTTGGACGAGAGCGTTTGGGGCCAGCAGAGCCTTGAGAATAGCTTCAACGTTGTTCGCTTTTGTGCCGGAGCGAAAGCCGAGATTTTCGGTGACGCGTTTGAGAGCGGGCGCATCGTACATGGTGAGCAGACGTTCGAGGGTGTAGCGGTCGGAAAGCGACTGCGGGATCTGATGGCGTACCGCATCCGGAACGAAGACGTTCTGCCCGACTCGGAAAGCTAAGCCCAGCCGCGTCAATCCCGCCAGGACGCGACCAAGAGCCGGCTCCAGGTCCGTGCTACCGACCGCATCGACCACGCGCCTCCACGTCAGCCCCGATGCGGTCTCCTGCGAGACCATGATCTGTAGGAGGCGCAGCTCTCGCGCATTGCACTGCAGCGCAGCGGCGTTCAGCGACTGCGGACGCGTCAGTTCGGCGGTCAACAACTGCACGAGTTGACGTTTGTCCGGCGCGAGGGCAATGCGCTTCATATCGATATTGCGGGCCGTCACTAGTTCGCGCAGACGTTCCGTCGGTTGTGCATAGAGGGCTTCTGCCAGCGTTGCCATAGTTCTTCCTTCTCCCGCAGCATCTTATTGCCGCTCCTGCTTTCACAGGAGGCGGAACGAACTATTTTAGCACAAAGGAACGACGTGGTGAAAGATCTGCTGCCAGCAGGATCCCAACGATCCGGCCCAGACGTTCCGCTGGGTCTATAGCGCCGGTTTCGCCTTTGCATCAAAGGCGTCTTCCGCTCTTTGTTAGGTATTCTCGAAATCGTGCAGGAAACCTGAAAAAGACGTCCGAATAGCAAAGGCAGAACATGTAACACTGAAATCTGTCGATGGAGGAGACTAAGGCAACGCGCAACAATTGCCGCTGGATTTCAAACGCAGGTTTGACCGCATCTGATGCAAAAACTTCAGGCGATTATTATTGGGCGTTGCCTAATGCAGATACTCATTCGTTCGCTGGCGACTGGAACCTGTTCACGAGCCTCGTGGCGCAGCCCTGATGCGTTGGCGACATGGAGGGATTGCATGGGGAGTTTGAAGTCTCTTGGTATTATGTTTGCGGCGGGTTCCGTATTATCTGTAAGCTGTGGCGTCTGCCAGGCATTGGAGCCCTTTTACCAGGGCCTCGGCACGTATAAACGGCACATAACTACAAGTTCTCCACTCGCTCAGCGGTATTTCAATCAAGGGCTCGCCTTTCTGCACGGGTTCAATCATGGAGCCGCCATCCGGTCGTTTCGTGAGGCGGAGCAGATAGATCCACAGTGTGCCCTGGCGCACTGGGCTATCGCCGTGGCGTCCGGCCCGCACATCAACTTTCCAATGGTACCACTGCCTGCGGTTGCGCTTGCCTGGAAGGAGCTCAAGCTTGCCACGGAGTGCGCGACCAACTCCTCTGCCGTCGAAAAGGACCTGATTGCTGCGCTTGGCGTAAGGTACGCCAAGCCACAGATGGAGGACCGAGCCGGTCTGGATCTTGCGGACGCCAATGAGATGCGCAAGGTTTGGGCTGCGCATCCAACCGACCCGGACGTAGGCGCGTTTTTCGCCGAAGCGATGCTCGATTTGCGACCGTGGGACCAGTGGACGCTGGATGGCAAACCGCAGCCTGGCACAGATGACAAGGGGAAGGGGCTGGAAGTAGATCGTTGGGACGGATTGCATTTCCAGGAGGCACGTCATATCACGGTTTCGCTGCTGCGCGTAACTCGCCATGGCGCAGAGGACAACAAGCGCGATCCTCGGGTGAGTCGGTTCCTCTTCTGCACAGAGGAATGCCCGCCGTTGGAAGAGGTGTTCGACCTGCAGCTTCAGGCGGATCTGGTGACGCTCTCGGCCTGCAACACGGGTCGCGGCAGTATTCGAACAGGCGAGGGGATGGTGGGTTTGAGTTGGGCTTTCTTCGTAGCGGGCGTGCCGACACAGGTGGTGAGCCAATGGAGCGTGGACGATACGGCGACCGCTCAGTTGATGCGGTCCTTCTACACCCATCTCAAAGCAGGGGAGGGTAAGAGCCAGTCTCTTCGGGCGGCGGCGCTAAGTTTGCAGAAAGAGAAGGGGCATCGGCATCCCTACTACTGGGCTCCCTTCCTCCACATGGGGGACTGGAGACGCTAAACGGCACGACACTGTGTTGGGACTCTTTGCGAGCGTGACGAAAAATCTGAACGGTTCTGCGCCAGCGAGAGTTCACTATTCGTGCAGGAGAAGGCGTCAACCGGCGTGAACCTACGGATATCGATGCGGCATTGCAGCGATCTATGCACGTTTCCGTTATACGAATGAGGAGGCTTTCGATGGACCGAATTCACAACCGAACGTTTACCCGTCTGTTTCTGTCAGGCACCGTTATTATGGCTAGCGGCTTCTGTCAGGCGACCACTTACGCGCAGGCGCCGTCAAAACATAAGCCGGGGAGCCCGCCCACGACCCGCCTGAGTACCGAGGCTCCGTTGCCGGCACGCGGCAAACTGGGCCAGGAACTGTTTATGGCGGTCGGTCGCCGCGACCTCGCCGAGTTGCGTTCCCTGCTGAAACGCGGTGCGGACCCCAATGCCCGCAACGGCCTGACGTTTGTCCCACTCTACATCGCCGCAGCCACGGGGCAGACCGATATGATCGAGGCACTGCTCCAGGCTGGCGCGAAAATCGATGCCACCAGCCCGTACGGCACAGCGCTGACGTTCGCCACGCAGAGTGGAATCCCCCCGGTCTACGATCTTCTGTTGGCGCACGGTGCCGGTATCAACCCGGTTCGCGCCGACGGCGAGACAGTGCTGATGTACGCCTCGCGCGCCGGAGCCGTGCCGATCGTCGCAGATCTTCTAAAGCGCAAAGTCTCGGTAAACGCGAAAGACAACGACGGCGCCACCGCGCTGTCCTGGGCGGCGCGGGACGGACAGACGGAGGTGGGCCAACTGCTGCTCGGGGCCGGCGCGTCGATCAATGCCGCCGATAGCCGCGGATGGACACCCCTGATGTACGCCGCCGTCAATGGGCACACGGAGTTTGTAACGCTCCTGCTCGCAAACGGAGCGAAGCCGAACGTCCGGGAGGTCGGGGGCCGGACAGCGCTTCTCCTCACCGCGACCTATGGGGACCATCCGGAAGTGATTCAGGCGCTCCTCAAAGGCGGCGCGGACCTGAACGCCACCGATTCCGCAAAACGGTCCGCCTATGCCCTGGCGGTCGCGCGCGGGCACAGCCAATGCGCCGGCCTGTTGGGGAAACCCACCGCTTCCGAACCCCTTCCGAACCATACCCGGACCGCGACGGAGGCCGTTCAGGCGAGCTTGAAGCTGGTCCAGTATTCGATGCAGCAGTTCACCAAGAGGACCGGCTGTATCTCCTGCCATCATGAAGGCCTTGGCCGTATCGCCACCGGTGCGGCGCGAGACCGGGGCTTCCTCCGCGATCTGGAGGTCGAGCGGGCTCAGAGGGAGCGCATCGATGGCGCGGTGAACGCCATGGGGCCTCTGCACTCGCAGGCTCTGCAGGATCCGGAGGCGATGAAAAATGTGCCTCTGATCGAAATCGACGAAGTGGCGACGGGGGATTCCTGGATGCTCGCCGGGATGGCCGCTCACAAACAGCCGCGGACGGCGTCGGCAGGCGCGATGGCGCTGGTGCTGGCGCGTCAGCAGGGTCCGGACGGCAACTGGCATTTCGCCGTCCCACGCGTCCCGATGCAGTCCAGCCTGTTCACGTTCACGGCACTGTCCCTCAAGTCTATCGCGGACTACGCGCCTCGATCCTCGGCAGCCGAGGTCACTGATCGCGTCGGCCGTGCGAAAACCTGGCTGATGACCGCGCCTGCGAAGACGAATGAGGATAGGTCGTTCCGCCTGCTCGGGCTGAAGTGGGCCGGTGCGAGCGATCAGGAGAGAGAGAAGGCCATCGCAGAACTGCGTGCCGAACAGCGCCCGGACGGCGGATGGGCGCAGCTTCCCACGCTGCAGAGCGATGCCTACGCCACGGGACAGGCCCTGTACGCCCTGAAGGTCGGCGGAGACCTGGCGGTATCCGACCCTGTCTATACGGCAGGGGTACAGTCCCTGTTGCGCACACAGGACCGAGACGGCTCCTGGTTCGTGAACAAGCGGGCGACGCCCGGCAACAACTACTTCGATGCCGGCTTCCCGCATGGCGAGTCCCAGTACTCCTCCTTCAACGGCACCTGCTGGGCCATGCTGGCCCTGCTGCAAACCATTGATGCCGCTCCTCGCCAGGCATCGCTATCCGCGCCCAGGGCGCCGCATCATTCCATTCTTGCTGAAGGTCGGTAGGTGTTAGAACCCCAACCGCGGGGAAAGCGGCGGATCTGTTCACGAAGGAGAGAAAATGCATTCCCAACAACGCAACGCCTTTACCCTTATCGAACTGCTTGTCGTCATCGCGATCATCGCGATACTCGCCGCGATTCTCTTTCCGGTGTTCGCGCAGGCGCGTGAGAAGGCGCGTTCGGCAAGCTGCCTTTCCAACCTGAAGCAGCAGGGCCTGGCGACCTCCATGTATGTGCAGGACTACGACGAAACCTTTCCGATCGCTCTCTATTTTTCGGACATCGGCGCGGGACCATGCACGCTCCTCTCGTACCACGCGATCATTCCCTACCAGAAGAACGCGGACATGGAGAAATGCCCCTCCGATGCCGCCCCGCTCAAAGTGGACCTGGCCCTGGCGAACCTGGGGCTGCCGCCCGCCTGCGGACTGACACCCAAACTCAGCGCCGTCAGCTACCAGCCCAACTATGGCGTCATGGTGTTTACGTCGGTGGTTCCGGCTCCCTATCGACATGCGCCTGTCAGCCTCGCGACGCTCGAGTACGTTACGGACACGGCGCTATTTTCGGATGCAACGGTCACCAAGGGCGGGACGGCGACGTTTCCTGCCCCTCTGTCGGCCCCCATCCAGGCCCGGCACAGCACACAGGCCAATGCCATCTTCGCGGACAGCCATGCGAAAACGCTCCACGCCGCGCCCTATCTTGTGGGCGGGGTGCAGGTCACCGGAACGGCGCTCGACGGCTCTACCTTCCAGGGCTACGTGGTGACCGGTGACGGCCCCTACGCGGCGCCTGCCAACCCGTTCCCCTATCATCTGCGTGGCATTCCGACCAAGAATGCCGCCGGTAAATGGACGCTGACGAACACCCCCTAAGCAGGCCCGACTCGGACTACGCCCAGTGCAGTCCAAGGGCATACCGCCCGCCGCTCCGTGCCAAAGGGCGGCGGAGGCGAAGGAACTCTTTTCGCCTCCGCCAGGAGGGTGGGAGGCACTGCAGACTTGGGGGTAAAATAGGGATATGATCCCTGAACTCCCCCACGACCTTGCCGCTGAAGCGCCCTCCTTGCCTCCGACGACGGGCCTGTTGCTGCGGGAATGGCTGCTGATCGGCTTGCAGTCGTTCGGCGGTGGAAACGCGACGTTCGCGCTGATCCGGCAGACGTTTGTAGAACGCCGACACTGGATCGAGCCTGTAGAGTTCAACCGGCTGTTCGCCCTCGTGCAGATCGCGCCCGGTATCAATCTGCTGGCGCTTACCATCGTGATCGGCAGGCGTCTTCTGGGCTGGCGCGGGCTGCTGCTCTCGCTCTTCGGCCTGCTCCTTCCGAGCGTCGTGCTGACGACCCTGCTCACCGCAGGGTACGCTCACATTCAGAACACCGTGATCGCCAAAAATGCACTGCGCGGATTTCTGCCCGCTACGGTGGGGTTGGGAGTTCTGACGTCGGGGCAGATGGCGCGTACCAGTCTGCTGGAGGCGAAGAAGGGAGGACGGCTGAGCCTGAGCCTTGGTCTGGGCGTGCTGCTGACAAGCGGACTGATGGTCGGACTGTTAGGCTGGGCGGTGCTGCCCGTTTTGTTTCTGGCGGGGAGCGTGCATGCGGCAATAACGGCATGGCAGCGGCGCGCTGTACAGCCGGAGGAGCCGACGCCGTGAACCCTCTGCTCTACTTCTGGCTCTTTTTGAAGGCCTCACTGTTTTCGACAGGCGGATTCGGCAACCTGCCGAGCCTGCACCGCGATCTGTTGGCACACGGGTGGGCCACGGAGCCGCAGTTCGCAGAGTCGCTTATGGTAGGGCAGATCGCGCCGGGTCCGAACGGGCTCTGGGTCATCAGTCTGGGCTACCTGACCGACGGCCTGCGCGGGACGCTGCTGGCACTCCTGGCGATCACCCTCCCGCCCCTGCTGGTACTGGTCGTGGAGCGCATCTACCGGGCCGTTGAGCGGCATCCGGCCGTCGAAGGCTTTATGCGGGGGCTGACCCTGGCCCTCAGCGGCATCTTCGTGGTCATCATGCTGAATCTGCTGCACACCACCGCCGGCATGAACGTACGCACCCTCACCATCGCCGTCATCGCCCTGTTGCTGGGAGCCACACGCCGCGTTCCCTTCCCCCTCATCATCGTGCTCGGCGCTGTGGCGGGCATCCTATGGCGCTGAGGCTTCGCTCAGTTCCGGCGGAGGATTGTGGCTATGATCGTGCGTATGGGCATGCGGATGGGTGTGGATGATGTCGCCGTGACGGTGCAGGTTCTCATGCACGAGGTTGACCCGCAGCAGGAGCGGCAGATCGGCCAGGATCTCGCGGCTGGCGGCGTCGGCGACGACGGTATGCTCTTCGCTGAAGACGAGCGACCGGGCCGCGATGCGCGGCACGATGTTCAGGTCGTGGGTCGCGGTGATAAGGGTCTTCCCGGCCGCGCTGAGGTGCACCAGCAGCTCGACCAGGCCGTATTGCGAGCGCGGGTCGAGGCCGTTGGTTGGCTCGTCCAGCAGCAGTACATCCGGGTTGACCGCCAGTGAGGCGGCGATCGCCACGCGCTTCTTCTCGCCGCCCGAGAGTTGAAACGGCGGACGCTCCAGAAGCCGCGTGATGTCGAGCAGGTGCGCCACATCCCGGATCCGCCGCTCCGTCTCCTCCACGCTCAGCCCCATCTGCAGCGGCCCGAATGCGATCTCGTCCTTGACGGTCGGGGAGAACAACTGCGCGTCGGAGTTCTGGAAGATGAAGCCGACGCGCCGACGGAAGCGGTAGGCGAACTTCTCGTCCCTGAGACTCTCTTCGGTCAGCGGCTCTCCGAACGCCTCGATGCGGCCCTGCTGCGGATGGATCAGCCCATCCAGCATCTTGATGAGGGTGCTTTTGCCGCAGCCGTTCGCGCCCAGGATCGCCACCGTTTCGCCCATGCCGATCGTTAGGGAGACATCGCGGAGCGCCACGACGCCTTCGTCGTACCCATAGCCGACCTCGGTGAGTCGGAAAGCGGGAATGTTGGCGTTCGTCTCTGTCATCTGCCCTGCGCTCCCAGCATCAGCGTTGCTATCATAAGGACGGCTGCTGCCCACCATAAGTCGGCGGCGCGCCAGCGCAGGCGAGTCAGGGTCGGCATCTCGCCCTGGAAGCCTCGGGCGATCATCGCGGCATGAACCTCCTCCGAGAGCGTCAGGGTCTTGCCGAAGAGCGTCCCAATGCTGCTTCCGACGAAACTCCGCCCCTCGGTATTGGTCGCGCGGCCCAGCGTGCGACTGCGTCGGGCGGTGAACATATCCCCCGCCGTCTGGAGTAGCACCGTCAGGTAGCGATAGGTCATGGCGAGCACGCTGATGAAGAGTCGCGGCACAAAGAGCGAACGCAGGGCGCGGAGCAGGTCGTTCCAGGGCGTGGTCAGAGTCAGCAGCGTCGCCAGCGAGACGGCCACTCCGACGCGCAGGGTCAGCAGACCGGCCAGCGCCAGTCCCGGCCAGGTGACCGCGAGATGCGGTGGCCCCACCCAGAGTGTCAGCGCCTCCCGACCGGGTGTCACGACATTGAGGGCGGCAGGCAGCGTGATCGCCCCGACCGCCACCGGAACCGAGAGCCAGACGCGCCGCGTCAACGCCCCAATGGGTAACTGCGAAGCTGCGGCCAGTACGATCGTGAGAACATAGAGCGAAATAAGCGGCGTAAACGCGTGGAGGAAGCTGGTCACGACGATCAAGGCGAAGAGGCCGACCACCTTTGCGCGTGGATCGAGGCCTTGTAGATAGCCCGCGCGATGCGCCGAGCGTTCGCCTTGCAGGGCCGTCGCCGCTCCAGCGGCCAACTCGCCGACCGTCCGTTCCAGATAGCGGTTGGGAGGCCGACCGGAGAGGTCGGGCGGCGGAGCCGTCACGTCGGAAGGCCGGATCAGCCAGTCGGGAAGCGAGTCCCCCAGCGGCGTCTCGACCGGCAGGCGGCTGTCGGGCAGGTCAGGACCATCGTCGTCTTCGTCCTTGCGTCGTGCCAGAAACTGACCGCCGACAAAAAGCAGCGTCACAATGGTCCCGGCCCCCAGCGCGCCTGCCCCAATATAGCCCTTCCACTTCTTGTCGCTGGCATAGTCGTGCAGTCCCCGGATACCCTGATACCCGTGCGCTTCCGACTGCGCCATCCCCTGCGGCACGTACTCTGTGCCTTCGACCCGCTTGATCTGCGCCTTGATGCCCTCCGAATCCCACTCGCCCCAGGCGTCCCCTTTCGCCAGCAGGCCCAGTGGCGAGAGCGCCACCATTGCCAGCAGTCCCACCCATAAAACCTCTCGTCTGCCCTGCGGCTTCCCCTGGCCTGCGGCGCTCTCGCCATACAGCGGCATCTTCGCGGCCCGCATATAGGCGATCACCAGCCCGGTGACGGCCGCTTCCGCAGGACCGGCGATGAGGAGATGAGTCCCCAGCATAGCGGGCAGGGTAATGTTCAGGCCAAATGGGAAGTAGAGCGCGTGTCCATTCGGTTCGTGGAAGAGGGCGGGCTGAATGCCGAGCAGGACGGCCACAATGCCCGACGCGGCGACGATACCGACGTAGGAGCCGAGAGAGGCGCAGAGGAGACGCGCAGGGGCTGAGGCGGGCAGATGCGCCGACAACAGACGATAGACGCTGTAGCCGACGAAGGGCAGCACAAACGCCATGGTGAAGCAGTTCGCGCCGAACGCGAGGAGGCCCCCATCGCCGAAGAAGAGGGCCTGAATCGCCAGGGCGACCGAGATCCCGATGACAGCCGCCCACGGACCGAGCAGTATCGCCAGCAGCGTTCCCGCGACAGGATGCGCGGTCGTGCCGCCGAGAGCTGGGATATTGAACATCATCACGGTAAAACAGAAGGCGGCGCCCAGCGCCAGAAGCGGCACCTGCCGGGTCTGAAGACGCTGCCGCACCTGCCGCGCCGCCATCGCCCAGACGGGCAGCATGGCCACGCCGCAGACGGCGGAGGTCGCAGGACTGAGGACGGAATCGGGGATGTGCATCACAAACTCTCCCGGTCGACGCGCCGGGACGCCGACCGATTCACGCGAACCCGCTCTCTGCACCGGTTTGCGTGATACGAATATGAGAATTGTAGCACACTCCCTCTCGAAACGCCAGGTCTATTCGCCTGTTACCCCATTTTGTAACCGCCGTGTAATATGGCAAAAGCGTTGCGCCGCCTCTCCCATGCAAGGCCAATACTGCCCGGTCGTTATTGGGCCGTCCAGCCGCCGTCCAGGGTCAGCGTCGTGCCGGTCATAAAGGCTGAGGCGGGCGAACAGAGGAAGACGATCGCGCCGCCCAACTCTTCGGGTTGCCCCCAGCGGCCCAGCGGAATCTTGGAGAGGAACGCCTGATACGCCACCGGATCGTTCATGAGCGGGCGGTTCATGGGCGTCTCGAACGGGCCGGGGCAGAGGCAGTTGACCGTGACTCCGTGGGGCGCGCCTTCGAGGGCGAGCGCGCGGGTGAGGCCGAGTACGCCGGATTTCGCCGAGGCGTAGGCCGCACGACCAGGGATTGCCACGAACGACATGATCGAGCCGAGCATCACCACTCGCCCCCATTTGCGCTCCATCATACCGGGCAGAAACGCCTGCGAACAGAAGAAGGAGCCTTTGATGGTGCTGTCGATCACTGAATCCCAGTCGTCCTCCGTCAGCTCCGGCGTCGGCTTGCGCACATTGACACCAGCGTTGTTCAGCAAAATGTCCACCTGACCAAACGCGGCTTCGCACTGCGTTTTGAGCGCCGCGACCGATTCGCGGTCGGTGACATCCGCATAGAAACCCGCCGCCCTGCGTCCGGTCGCCGCCGCAATCTCCTGTGCCACCTGCTCCGCCTCCGCCGCACTGCGACTGCACAAGGCGATATCAGCCCCCGCTTCCGCCAGCGCCGTCGCCATCGCCCGCCCCAGGCCCTTGCTCCCGCCTGTCACCAGCGCCACTTTGCCGTCCAGTCGAAACGTCTCGAAAACACTCATCATCCTGGCTCCTTTCGCGTCCGTGCTGAGATTATCGCCCGTCCGCCCTGCCGCTGTCAAGTAGCGAGGAAGCTGCCTTAAAAATGAATTGGGAGGATTGAGGGCGCTCGGCGTCGAACTGAAAGCGACGCCGGAAGCCGCCTGTTTTGCGGCGACTGCGAAACTATCCCTTTCCCGAACGTAGAACAGAATGAACTTCGCGATTCCTGACCATTATCAGAAACTGGGGCTCTCACCGGACGCAAGCGTCGAGGCGATTCGCAAACGGCATCGGGATCTGGCGCGCCGCTATCATCCGGACATGGACTCCAGCGCCGAGGCCGCCGAGAAGATACGGAGCGTGAACGAAGCTTACCACGCCCTGACCGATGTCGAACGCCGCTCCGCCTACGATCTCACGCTCTGCCGACGCATGTGGGGGGCCGTCACGCTGATAAACCGCACCAGTTGGAAGGAGCTCGAGTCGAGCCTGCACTACTGGCAGTTTCGCATTCTGATGGTGGATGGAACGGCCATAACCAACGCCGCGACCCTGCTGCAGGCGGCCAATCGCGCGCTTCCGCACCCGCTCGGCGACCCGATCTGCGACTGGAATTCGCTGGAGGATGGGCTCTGGCAAGGGCTGGCCGATATGTCCGAGCGCGGCGAGAGCCGCGTGGCGATCTGCTGGACCCATGCGCAGGGAATGCTCAAAAGCGGACTGCCCGATCTGTTGCTCGCCATCGACTGTTTTCGAGGCCTGGCCGCGCAGATCACGACCTCGGAGCAGGGATTTCCGCAACCGATGGCGCTTCGGACTTTCCTGATCGGGGAAGGCCCAAACTTTCCGGCGTGGCGCCCGCCCGTGCCACGCAACGAGGAACGATAGACTCTCTGCCATGAACAGTGCAAAGCTGGACTACTATCAGATGCTGGGACTGGCCCCGACGGCGACCCCGGAGGAGATCAAAAAACGCTACCGCGAGCTGGCGCGACGGTATCACCCCGACGTGAATCCCGATCCAAGCGCGTCTCAGCAGATCAAGGCGGTCAATGAGGCGTACCACACCCTCAACGACCCGGATCGACGGGCGCTCTACGACGCGCATCGTATCCTGGATCAGCCTGCCGCCCCGCGCTCCTCCGGTTCCAACCGGACCGCCTCCCCACCGAAAGGCCCGCCCTCTCCGGGAGCGGCGCCTCCACCTCGCCCGCAGGCGGCCCGACCCACCGACGGTCCGCGCACTGCCGGGACGGGCTCCTCGCGTCCGTATACGGGAGAGCGCGCCGGTTTCAACGGCTTCGGGCGTACCGCTCCGGACGACGGTCCCAAAGAAGCGCCGCGTTCCGCCTCTACCGCGCAGCAGAACCCGCGCAAACCTGCGAGCCGGGAGACGGCGTCGAAGGGCGTGTCGGTCAACAGTCTGCTTTCCGAAGCGCAACTGGCTTTCGTCAATCGGCGGTATAGTGAGGCGGAGATGCTCTGCAGGCGGGTGCTGGAGATGGACCGGCGCAATGCAGTCGTCTATGAGTTGCTCGGCGACATCTACGCCCGCAAAGGCCAGAACGAAAGCGCGACCACGGCCTACTCCTACGCCATTCAGTTCAATCCGCGCAACTACAGCATTCATAGCAAACTGGACCGGATGATCGGCAGGCACGAAGTGCACGAAACCGGCCCGAAGGTGACGCGCCCCGTCGCTGTGCCGCGCCCTGCCTGGGGCGGCCTGACGGACGCTCACCGCGACCTTTCCCTGATGATGTTCTCTCTGCTCCTCTTGCTGGGATTTGCCGGACTGCTGGTCGCTTTCCACATGAATCCCGGTGAGGCCATGACGCGCGAACTTCCCTGGCTGACGCAACTCTCTCCCAACCTGCTGGTGACCACGTTGCTGGACGGCGTGTTCGCGGGCATTCTGCTGGCCTTCTATGGCGGCATGCGTCCAGTCTCCGAAGAGCTGGTGCGTCACGAAGGCAAAAAGTCCGGGCGTTCCGGCCCGATCTCGCTGGTGATGCTGTTAGGCCTTTTCTCTATCGTGTTCTTCTATATGTCGGCAGCGGTCTATATTGGGGTGGGGCTGATCTACAACAACTTTTCGCGCTCTCTCTTGAGAGCCTACCTCGCCACAGGCGTGCTGGTGGCGCTGTTCAGTTATGTCGCCTCGGACGCCAATGCCCGCTTCGGCTATATTCC
>JBBQPO010000102.1:0-19069 GCA_038217285.1 Chthonomonadales bacterium | reverse complement strand
TGGTAAGACGTACCGGATAGATCCGTGAGGACAAGCACAACATTTTCGAGCTTATTGCTGCTGACAGCAATCATCAGGTTCGCCAGTGCCGTTGTCGTCAGGTCGGCCAATGTTCCCATCCCGATGGGCTTGGTTCGGGCATTATTGAAGTATGGCGGCAGTTCGTCCAACAGGATCACGAGAGGCTCGCCCCGCAGGAGATTGATCCAGGCTTCCTGACCGGGCGCAGCCAGCGGCGCGTAGTAGGGCGCGAATTCTGCTTCTTTCCCGATCTGCCGCGCGATTTCGCCCCAGATGCCGAAGGGAACATCATTCTGTCTGCCGGAGAAGGCGGCAACGCGCACAACTCCGAGCGAAGCATTCGGCTTATGGAATTCCTTCATGACCGCTTCGCGCCACTCGGGGTGCTTTGCAAGAAGTCCCAAAGCGATGAGGTTATGAGTCTTGCCCCCACCCATAGACTGGCTGAGCCGAAACACCCCTTGGGCCTGTGCACCCCCTTCCAGCCGTTTAAACGATTCATCCAGAAGGGTCTTCATTCCCTGTGTCGCATAGTTTTCCTCGAAAAAATGACGCGGATCAAGTCGATCTTCCGTCAGGTCAAGCAGATCATGGACGGTGTCACGCTGAGTCGAATCGAATACTGATAGGCGTGGATGGCAAGCATTTTTAAGTGTAAGCATAGTTTTCTGTCAAAGGATTTGTGGCTTTGCTATGAACAAGCCACGCTTTCAAGGCGATGATGACGAGGAGAGAAGTACGGCGAACGACCAGAGGCCCCATTATATTCCGTGCAGACGATCTACTTTCCTGCGATCCTCACCAAATTAAACAGGGCCATACAGTGCCTCTGCTGACAAATTGGCACCTTGCCATCGGGTACAATAGTCTACTATGGATCATGATCGCCTGTTTAAGGAACTCCTGACTGCTTTCTTTGTCGAGTTCGTGCAGCTCTTCCTGCCCGATGTGGCCCTCTACCTGGACCCAACCTCTATCGAGTTTCTGGATAAGGAGGTCTTCACCGACGTCACGGCTGGCGAGAAGCACGAAGTCGATCTGCTGGTGAAGACTCGTTTTCAGGGAGAGGAGGCTTTCTTCCTTGTCCATGTCGAAAACCAGTCTAAGACACAATCGGACTTCCCTGAGCGCATGTTCTCCTACTTCGCTCGCCTGCATCAGAAGTACCACCTGCCCATCTACCCGGTTGTGCTCTTCTCCCATGATGCGCCACAGCGCCCCGAACCACACCGGTACCAGATAGCCTTTCCCGGTAAAACTGTGTTACAATTCGATTATGACGTGATACAGTTGAATCGGCTGTCGTGGCGCAATTATGTCTCGACGCCCAATCCAGTGGCAAGCGCACTAATGGCGAAAATGAAGATTGCGCCCAGGGACAGACCAAAAGTGCGCATGGAGTGTCTACGGCTATTGGCAACCCTCAAACTCGATCCCGCCCGGTCGCAACTAATCGGCGGATTTATTGGGACTTACCTGCAACTAAATGCTGAGGAGATGAAGCAGTATGAGCGGGAGTTTGCGAAACTAACTCCCGCTGAGAAGGAGGCAAATATGGAACTGATGAACCCGTGGGTGAGAAAAGGTTGGGAAGAGGGCAAAGAGGAAGGCATACAGGAGGGGAAAGAAGAGATTATTGCCCATCTGATTCACCGTCGTTTTGGCTCCGTCTCTTCCGGGATTACGGAGCGACTCAATCACCTGTCCTCCGAACAACTCAATGACCTTGGAGAAGCACTCTTCGAGTTCAAGACGTCGGTCGATCTGGAAACCTGGCTTTCGCGACACAACACTCAGTAGAGTTGGCCGAGGCACCTTCTCCCTGTCTTTCTTGTACATTTTTTCCTGCCTTCCTTTCTTCCTGCCTTCCTGCTCTGCCTCTTCTGCTCTGCCTTGAATTTCCTGCTCTGCCTCGTAGGAAACTGCATCGTTCGCGTCGAAATTTGCCGTATCATAAAGGGAATCATCGTCATCAGAGGAGAAAGCCGATGTTAGCTGGTGTGGAACGCCTTGTAGATTTGACGGGAACGCATACCGCCGCCCTGACGCCGTTTACGGGCAGTGATATTCGCAATGCCGTGCAGAGTGCCGATCTGGCGACGCTTGCGGCCAGTGATGGCCATTTTGCGGCAGTGGCGCGGGATGGGCAGACCGTGCGGCTGGCGCGAACCATCGGCGTCCCACTGCGCTACTTCGTCGCCAAGATGTTTCATGGTCCGTTCCTGCTGGTCTCGGATCGCATCGACAGCCTGTTCGAATGGTGCGAGAAGGAGAAGATCGGCTGGCAGTTCGATCCGCTCTACACGCGCATGGTGCCGGCGCACTATCTTGTCGAGATCGATCAGATCGGCTGTCCGGATCCTGCTCCCCGTTATCATCGCTTCTTCAATCCGCCTATCGGAACCGGCCCGGCGGATCTGGAGGCCGCAGGCGCCGCTTACATTGGGGCGACATACGAGACGCTGAAGCGCTGGCTGGCCTCTCTGCCGGATGGGGAGATGGTGGGTCTGGCCTTCTCCGGCGGCATCGACAGCACCTCTGTCTTCCTGTTGGCCCGCCATGCGCTGCAGGAACTCGGCCGTGATTCCGGCCTGCTGCGGGCCTTTACCCTCGATCTGGGCGGCGGCAAGGACGCGGCACAGGCCGAAGCGGTGGTCAAAGAGTTGGGGCTGGAAGCGCAGTGGGAGGCGATCCGCATGCCCGCCGAGCGCGTGAACCTGGAGGCCGCGATTCGGGTGATCGAGGACTATCATCCGCTGGACGTGGAGTGCGCGGCGGTCGCGCTCTGCCTGCTGGAAGGCATTCGGGAGCGCTACCCGAACCTCAAATATCTCCTGGATGGCGATGGCGGCGACGAGAACCTGAAATCGTACCCACTCGAAGACTCCGACCTCACTCTGTCGAGCGTCCTGCGCAACCCGATGCTCTACCAGGAGGGCTGGGGTGTCGAGAATATGAAGCACAGTCTGACCTACTCCGGTGGCCTCTCGCGCGCCTATGTCCGCACCTACGCCCCCGCGAAGCAGTACGGCTTCGAGGCGCTCTCTCCCTATACGATGCGCTCCGTGATGGCGGCGGCTCTGGCCATTCCGTTCGAGACTGTGCTGGACGGCAGCGTGGAACGGCTCTACGCCCTCAAGCAGCAGGTGGTGCAGGCGGGGATCGAGGCTGTGATCGGGATCGAGATGCCCGCCTATCCGAAGCGTCGATTCCAAGACGGCGTCGGCGGCGAAAGCTATCGGGCGTGGCGCGTCAGCAAGACATGGTGCCGTCACACCTTCCTGCGGCAGTGGGAAGATCGGCTGAAAGAGGCCTGGGATCCGCAGAACGAGCGGCTTTCCGGCAATGTCGTCCCGGCTTCGCTGCAGCCGGTTCGCTGATGCCTGCCGATTCTCTCTCCAACGCTAGCGCGGCGGCCCTGATCTATCCGGATCGGGCCGCCGCGCGCACACGCTGGATCGAAGCGCAGCGTGGCCCCAAAAACGCGCTCGATCCACGGATTCCCTATGCCTATCTGTGGGAGGAAGAGGTCGGCGCGTCCGGCGAACGGATACCGACCGCGACGCTCTTCCTGACCAATCGGGAGTGCCCTTATCGCTGCCTGATGTGCGACCTCTGGAAGAACACACTGGACAGTCGCGTCCCCCTCGGCGCTATTCCCACGCAGATCGCCTGGGCGCTCGAACGCCTGCCGGCCGCGCGCCAGATCAAGTTGTATAATGCCGGCAGCTTCTTCGACAACCAGGCGATCCCGCCCGAAGACGATGCTGAGATTGCCCGCCTCGTCGCCGGTTTCGAGCGGGTGATCGTGGAGTGCCATCCGGCCCTGGTGGGTGAGCGCTGCCTCCAGTTCGCGCAGCGTCTGTCCGGAAAGCTCGAAGTCGCTCTCGGGTTGGAGACGGCGCACGAGCCCACTTTAGAACGTCTGAACAAGCGGTTCACGGTCGGGGATTTTCGCCGCAGCGCTGCCCTTTTGGGCAACAACGACATCGACATGCGGGTCTTTCTGCTGCTCCGGCCTCCGTTTATGACAGAGGCGGAAGGCGTGGAGTGGGCCTGCCGCTCGCTCGATGTCGCCTTCGAGTGCGGCGCGACCGTCTGCTGCCTGATCCCCACCCGCGCCGGGAACGGCGCGCTGGACAGGCTCGCCCGGAGCGGTCTCTTCGCGCTTCCGGCTCTTCGTTCTCTGGAGGCGGCGCAGGAGTATGGGCTGCGATTAAAAAGTGGGCGTGTGTTCGCGGACCTCTGGGATATCGAAGCCTTCGCTCGCTGCGCCTGCGCGCCCGCCCGTATCGCCCGAATCGCGACAATGAACCGAACACAACAGATCTCTCCGCCGGTCGTCTGCACCGTCTGCGGGGAAGAGTTCGAGCAGGAAGGCAGGAATTGAGGAAAGCAGGAAAGGATGAGATGAAGACAGATTTCGATCTGACGATCATTGGGTCGGGGTTTGGGGGGACGCTGCTCGCGATGGTCGCGCGGCGGGTAGGGTTGTCGGTCGCGTTATTGGAACGCGGGCGGCATCCACGTTTTGCCATCGGCGAATCGACGTCGCCGCTGATGAATCTTCTAATCGAACAGCTCGCCCAGCGCTATGATCTGCCTCGCCTTCTTCCGCTCACGACCTACGGCGCCTGGCAGCGCGCCTATCCCGAGATCGGCTGCGGACTGAAACGCGGCTTCACCTATTTCCATCATGTGGCGCACCGGCCTTACGAAGCGGCGGCGGATCGCTCCAATCAACTGCTGGTCACGGCAAGCCCCAACGATGAGGTTGGAGACACCCACTGGCTGCGCGCCGATGTGGATGCCTTTCTGGTGCGGGAGGCCATCGCGCTTGGCGTCGATTATCGGGACGACGTGGATTTGAGCGGCGGCACTTTTGCGGTCGAAGGCTCCGTGCTGGAGGGAACACGAGCGGGAGAGGCGTTCCGACTGACGACGCGCTTTGTGGTGGATGCGAGCGGGCCGGGCGGGTTTCTCACCCGAACCCTGCCTCTGCCGCACGGAATCTTTCCGGGCTATCCGGCGACCCGTGCCCTCTACTCGCATTTTACGGGCGTTCCGCGCTGCGCCTCGATGCCTGCCTATCGCACTGCGGAGACACCTCCCTATCCTCTCGATGACGCGGCGCTGCACCATGTCTTTGACGGCGGCTGGATGTGGGTGCTGCGATTCAACAATGGGGTGACGAGTGCGGGGTGCGCGGTCGAGGCATGGCTCGCGGAGGAGTTGGAACTGGAAGGTACGGAAGCCGCCTGGCGTCGTTTTCTGCGCCGCTTCCCCTCCATCGAGGCGCAGTTCGCCGGGGCTACTCCGGTGCAGCCGTTTGTCTATGCGCCGCGTCTCGCCTCGCGGGTCGAGACCGTGACCGGGCCGGGCTGGGCGCTGCTGCCATCCGCCGCCGCCTTCGTCGATCCGCTCTTCAGCACCGGTATGCCGCTCACCCTGCTCGGCATCGAGCGTCTGGGCCGCATACTGGAAGAGACCTGGGGGACAGAGGCGTTCGCGCCCCGTATCGCGGAGTACGGCACGATCACACGGCAGGAGGCCGACTGGACGGCTCATTTTATGGCCGCCAGTTACGCCGGTATGGCGACCTTTCCGCTGTTCAGCGCCTTCTCCATGTTCTACTTCGCGGCGGTCAGCTACGCAGAGATGGCACACCGACTACCCAACGCCCCGCAGCTGCAGCGTTACCTGGCGGCAGATCGCATCCTCTTTGCGGAGGGAGTGAGGCAGTGCGCCCGCCTTATGCATGACTACACACGGGAGGCTTCCGCGCAAGACCTGCAAGATTTTGCACAACAAGTGGCCCGGAGCGCCGTCTGCCTCAATATCGCCGGACTGTGCGACCCGCGCAAGCGGAACTGGTACGGCGTCGATCTGCAGGACGTCATCGAGGGCGCGCCGCTGCTGGGAATGACACCGGACGAGATGCGCCATATCGTCGCCATCGCTCCCTGGGCACAGGGAATCTCCTGACATCGAAAGGGTGTGTCCGTCAGAACGCTCTCTCTACTACCATGATCTTCCTCCCCTGGATCCGGGAGGGGCTCGGACGGGCTATAGTTCGAGCAGTATTTTGACGATATCGTGGGCGGCATCGGGCTGGCTGACACGCAGGGAGTTACAGCGCATCCTTTCCAGTTCCCGGGGAGCATCGAGCAGCGCATTGGCGCGTGTGGTCAGTTCATCCGGGGCTTCGACACGCAGCGCCGTGCCGCTCTCCATCAGATAGTCGGCGTTGCTCTCCTCCTGCCCCGGTATCATCAGAGGCGAGTAGATGAGCATAGGGACTCCGCTGGCGAGCGCCTCGGAAAAAGTCGCCCCGCCCGGTTTTCCGATCAACAGATCGCTGGCCCGCATAAGCCCTGCCATCTCGTCGCGGGAGACAAGTCCCTTCGGAACAAAGCTCACTTTCGTCTTCGGCGCCAACTCCTCGATGGTCTGGCATAGCATCCGGTAGGCGACTTCGTTGCGCCCACAGACGATGACCACCTGACAGGGCCGGTCCAGCGCCGCCAGCGCCTCGGTCACCTCCCGCAAGGGTCCGCCGCCGATTCCGCCCGAAGTCACGAGCAGGGTCGGCAGCGCCGGATCGAGGCCCAGTCGCGTTCGGGCGGCGCAGGGCGGCTCCTGCTCTCCGAACAGTGGGTCGATAGGAATCCCGGTCGTCGAGACATGGCCTTTGAACTCCGGGCGGCGGCGTTCCAGCACCTGCCGGGAGTGGTCGTTCGGAACGAAGAAGTGATCCGAGCGTCCGCCGAGCCAGAACCGGTGTGGATAGACGTCGGTGAGCACGGTGGCGATTTTCGGCAGGGGGCCGCGATAGTCGCGGTAGTAACGGGCCAGGCGCGGGAGAGGCAGATAGTGCGGGCAGACGACGAGCTCAGGGTTGTAGGCGTCTAAAAATTCGGTGAGGCGTGAGAAGGCGCGCAGATCCATCTGGGACTGCATGGTATAGAGGGGCGAGCGGGTGTCCGTCAGACGATAGAGCGCGCCCCAGAGCCGGGGAGCGCGGCGAACGAGCGCCTCATAGCCGCCTTTATACCAGGCACGAAAGGCAGGCGACACCAGATCTATGATGTCCAGGGTGCGCACTTCCATATCGTGTTGGCGCATCGCCTGCTCGAGAGCGGCGGCAGCGGTCACATGCCCGTTGCCTATCGAGGCCGTCAGAATCAGCGTTCGCGGACGCGTCGGCAACACGATATTCGCTCGCTCCGGGACGTCGAGCGCTGCCGTCTCGCCCGCCGGGGCGACGGATCGTTCCGCCGTAGGAGACGGCGTAAATGCGTGGAGTTCGACCACAGCAGCCTCCTCTTTGATCAACTTGCCTGGCAGAAACAGCCGATGTCGTGGTTTATGGTATGGAATACGGAGGCACCTACGCCGCGCCCTCCAACACTCTCATTGTACCGCAGATTTCGGGCACTCGCTATCGGCGTCTGCCCTCTTCCGTAGATTCAGACGCCCTTTCCGGCTTTTGGTTTCGGCAAAGAGTGAAGAGGCAACACCATTTCGCGTCGGGGCAACCTTCTGTCCCAGCGCGGGCAGAACTGGGAGGAGCGACACAACCCATGCGGACTACCATCGAGATTCGCGGCGCGAGAGAGCACAATCTTAAAAACATCAGCCTGGAGATTCCCCGAGACCAGCTCGTCGTTGTGACCGGCGTGAGCGGGTCGGGCAAATCGTCGCTGGCTTTCGACACGATCTACGCGGAGGGCCAGAGGCGCTATATGGCGTCACTCTCTTCCTTTGAGAAGCGCTTTATCGAGCAGGTGAGCAAACCTGCAGTAGACTTTCTGAACGGCCTCTCTCCCGTTATCTCGATAGAGCAGAAGACGATCGGGCGCAACCCCCGCTCCACCGTCGGCACCATGACCGACATCAGCAGCTATCTCAACCTCCTCTATGCCACCATCGGCGTCGCCCACTGCCCGTACTGCCGCCGGGAAGTGCCGATCCGCTCGAAAAACCAGATCGTGGAGATCCTGGCGGGTCTGCCTGTCGGAACGGTGTTCGAACTGCGCGCCCCGGTCTTTCCGGTCTACGGCGAAGACCTGGAGTTTCTGTTCGCCGAGATATGCAAGAAGGGCTATCGGCGACTGGTCATCGACGGCGAACCGGTGGACCTCAGCGAAGAGCAGGACCGGGACGCCGCGACGGTGCGGGCCATGGAAGTGATTATAGACAAGTTCGTGGTGAAGCCGGATATCGACCGGCAGCTCGGGGTGGCGGTCGGGAATACGCTGGCCGTCGGCGAGCAGTTTCTGCGGGTTCATATCGTCAGCCTGCCGGACGGCGTCGCGAACCCGGACCTCCTTAGCGGGTTCGGCTGCCCCGAACATGGGCTGGCCCTGGGCGACATCCGTTCCGAGCAGTTTATGTTCAACAACCCCACCAGCGCCTGCCGTACCTGCTCTGGACTGGGAACCTATCTCCAGGTACACCGTGCCCTGCTGCTGCCCGACACCTCCCGCAGTATCGTCGGTGGGGCCTTCGTCCCTGATGCCTTTCGCTGGAACCCCGACACCTGGGACGGCGCGCTGCTCTGGAGTCTCGCGCAGCACTGTGGCTTCGACCTCGAAACCCCGTTCCGTGACCTCTCCCCGGAAGCCGCTGACGTGGTTCTCTACGGCTTAAAGGGGGGAAAGTTTGTCCTTGTCCAGCCGGAAGGCGCGAAGACACGGGGCAAATATATCGGTCAGGAGATGAAGTGGGACGGTATCATTCCGCGCATAGACCGTCACTATCGGCGCTACCGACAGCAGCAGGTCGCCAGTTCGCACATGGAAGCCTATCTGGAGAAGGTGATGGTGGAGCATCGCTGCCCCGACTGCCACGGCGCTCGCGTTCGCCCGCAGCGTCTGCTCGTTACCGTCGGCGACCGCAACATCTATGAGCTGGGGGAGATGAACTTTTCGGAGTTGAAGTGTTTTCTGGACGCTCTGGAGCCCGGAGTTCGCAATCTGGAAGCCGGTGGACAGATCCTGCGTGAGATCGTCGGTCGCCTTGAGCTTCTGCTCGGTATCGGCCTCGACTACCTCAACTTCAACCGCAAGTCCGGCACTCTTTCCGGCGGCGAGGCCCAGCGTATCCGCCTCTCCACGCAGATCGGCAGCGGCCTCATGGGGATGCTCTATGTTCTCGACGAGCCCAGTATCGGTCTGCATCCGAAGGACAATCAGAAGATGATCGGCACCCTGCGTCGCCTACGGGATCTCGGCAACACGGTTCTGGTGGTGGAGCATGATGAGGATACGATGCGGGCCGCCGACCATGTGATCGAGATGGGGCCGGGCGCGGGGATACACGGGGGAGAAGTCGTT
This sequence comes from Chthonomonadales bacterium, assembly GCA_038217285.1. GTDB lineage: Bacteria > Armatimonadota > Chthonomonadetes > Chthonomonadales > Chthonomonadaceae > JANXLO01. The sequence continues at coordinate 9,710 of JBBQPO010000102.1, read as the reverse complement.
GTGCAGGGAACGCTGGAGACGCTGCTGGCGCATCCGACCTCGCTGACTGGCCAGTTCCTCAGCGGCCGCCGCCGCCTTCCGACCCCGACGCAGCGCCGCCCCGGCAACGGCAAGGTGCTCACCCTGCGCGGCGCGAGAGAGAACAACCTCAAAGACGTGACCGTCGAATTTCCGCTCGGCAAACTGGTCTGCATCACCGGTGCGTCCGGCTCCGGCAAATCGACTCTCGTCAACGACATTCTGTTCAAGAAGCTCACCTCCCTGCTCTACGACAGCCGCGTTCTCGCCGGGGAGCACGACAGCCTCGAGGGCGTCGAGCATATCAAGGATGTGATCGACATCGATCAGTCGCCTATCGGGCGCACCCCGCGCTCCAACCCCGCGACCTACACCGGCTTCTACGACAACATCCGCACCCTCTTCGCGCAGACGCCGGAGGCTGTAGCGCGCGGCTATACCCCCTCCCGTTTCTCGTTCAATGTCAAAGGCGGACGCTGCGAAGAGTGCGCCGGAGACGGGACGGTCACGACGCATCTGGGCTTCATGCCGGATGTCGAGGTGCAGTGCGAGACCTGCAAGGGCGCGCGGTACAACGCGGAGACTTTGGAGATAACCTATCGCGGCAAGAGCATCGCGGAGATTCTGACGATGTCCATCGAAGAGGGCGCGCAGTTTTTTCGCGACCAGGTGTCTATCGCCCGCAAACTCGCTCTCATGAACGAGCTTGGCCTCGGCTATCTGACGATCGGGCAGTCCGCGACCACGCTCTCGGGCGGGGAGGCCCAGCGCATCAAACTCGCCAACGAGCTGAGCAAACTCAAACGCGGTGGCAGCATTCTCTACATTCTCGACGAGCCGACCACCGGCCTGCATCTCGCCGATATCGAACGCCTGCTCGACTGCCTGAAGCGTCTGGTAGACGCCGGTCACACAGCCCTCGTGATCGAGCACCACCTCGACGTCATCAAGACCGCCGACCACGTCATCGACCTCGGCCCGGAAGGCGGCCACAGAGGCGGCGAAATCCTCTTTTGCGGCACACCTGAAGCGCTCGCCAAAGAACCCCGCTCCTACACCGGCCAGTTTCTCAATCACCACCTGCAACAGGAAGAACGTACAGGGAAGTAATACATGTCCGGAATCGAGTTTACATTTTATATCGCAGCACAGCAAAGTCCGCCGCAGATTCTCGCCCTCATGTGCGAAGAAATGGGTTTGGCTGCGCAGATAAGCGGTCAGGCACATAAGACATGGTGGGGACGCGAGGAAACCACAGAGGCAGTTCAAATTAGACAGGATCTCAGGCGAACGGGCAAATTAGTTACAATGGTGTATGATTGTCACGTGCCTGTCCGATATCTGGATAATACCCTGGACAACTGGGGCGTCATGATTTACGCGGAGGAGCATTTGTTCCTGCTGAGCGACCGAAAGTCTGCGGGATATTTCGACGATCAAGGGAGGCTGCCCGATCTCTATGAAATGGTTGGCATTTCCGCTCAACCGCATCATTATGTGGCAATCAGATTTGACATCTCGAGTGGGGACGGCTATTGGGAACGGCGCCTTCAAATGATCCGCGCCATCGAAGCAATCCTGCGACGTGTGGCGGGAGATTGTATATGGGTACTGGAAGACAGTTCTATTCTAGGATTAGTGCGCCATGACGGACAGATAACCATTGATCCTGCTATCTGGGGCTGGGAGCAGGAAGAACGAGAAGCCCTCAATGTTCCTTTCGTTGTTGCCGAACTGCCCCGTGACCCGTACGCTCCAACAATAGATCAATTACCTGACAGTAATAGCGACTCATCGTGACGGAACACATCAGGAGAATTCCGATGTTTCACTTTTCGGACAAGCCTCCAGAAAGTTCGATAGCCTCGCTTACGTGAACTCCCGCGAATCCGGCCCCCATAAGCGGAGAGCGTCGCAACAGCGACTTCAGGAGCCAGCCGTCATCACACGTTCCTGCCGCCATCAGGCGGAAGGCGGCATCGATGAGCCCTGCCCACCACACCGGCGTCAGCACTTCATCATCTTATCGTGAAGGACATCTTTGGTATACTGATTGATAGCCCAGGAAAGGATGACGTTTACGATGACAGCAATCACTTTCGCATCGAAATTGAAAGACGACGGTTCCCTTACCATTCCCAGCGAGGCTGTCGAAGAACTCGGCCTTCATCCAGGAGATGAAGTCCAGGTACGGGTTGAGGCCACAAACGGGCCGGACCAAGCCGCACTACAGGCGAAGTTCGAACTGTTCTTCGACAACCTTGATACTATCGCCTTCGAGAAGCCGACCAGGTTTCCCAGTGGCGATCAGACCGAAGCAGCCTTTGCGGAGATTATGGACAAAAAATACCGCAAGTTGGGGTTTAAAGAATGACCCTTACGGCTAGCGAGTGCCCTCTTTGCGCTTATAGACAAGACTCAGGACGCGCATGAGCGCTGTCGTACCACCTTGAAGAGAGCCGTTTGAGGTTATGGTACAACCTCAAACGCATCTCGCGTAATGAACAAGACAACGGTTGGACGCAGTCTATTTTGGGGCTTATCTTGTCCCTTAAGTCACCGAGATGAATTAGCGACGCGCCTTGGGTTGGTCAAGGGGTTATCACCCCTCGCTACGCGCCTTCGGCGGAGCGTCCTCTGGACGTGTAGAGAAAGGAAGCCCGTTGGTTTGCCGTGGAAGGGACCTTTCCAAACAAAACTACCTCCCCAGTCCGAAGGACTGTCCGCCGAAGGCGCGTAGCGAGGGATAACATCCCTTGATTCCACGGTATTGCCGTGATCCCGACGGATCATTCAACCCCGATGATCCTTAAGGGACAAGATGATTATTTTGGGGGGCGGGTGTAGAACTGAGAGCGAACATGTCGGAACAGGGGTGGTCGGTTGTGCTTACACAGTTCGTGGGCGGATGGGAGCGCGGTAAGGCGCTCGACGAGGCCGCTTGGCGCATTTTCGGCAGACGGGGCCTCGATGGTTTTCAAGACGGCGTCGGTCTGGCCGTCCAGAAGCTCGTAATGCCTGGAAGGCCGGAAGGTGAAGACCATCACATGGCCTTCTTCGAACGCCTGCGGCTGGAATAGCAGGGTCGGGATCTGCCTCCTTGTTCGCGCATTGGGATCGAGCGGTGCAGGATCCGGATAGGCATGTTTCCAGATCACCGTGCCGGTATTCGGCTGAAAGGCGACCACCTGGGCGGGCTCCAGGGCGACGACGATCTTATCCTTCACGACTGCCGACTTCCCCTGCACCGTTCGTCCCGCCTTGGGCAGATGCCAGTCGGCATGCCGCCAGAGGGAATGGCCGTCCTGTGGGGAGAGCCCGATCACCCCGACATGGTCGTCCTCAGTACGCTGAAAGCCCCGCGTCATTTTCGAGCCATAGACGACGACCGCCTGGGCCGTTCCCGTGATCCCGTCTAACTGCTCGCCCTCCTGTCCGCTAAGAACCATCTGCCGCCATCGCTTCTGGCCCGTCTGTGGATCGAGCGCGACGACCGCGCCCTTCTCCTCCACACAGTAGATCGCATCCCCGCCTGTGGGAGCGACGAAATCGAGCAGGGGCGACTGCAGATGACTGGTCCACCGTCTTGCCCCGGTTGCCGTCTCCACCGCCGTCAACTGACGGATGCCTTTCTCGTCGGTCTCCGACGCCAGCAACAGTCCGTAGGCAACGGCGGGCATAGGCGCTTCCGAGAGAGCATGGGCATCTTCCATCCGCAGTGTCGCCTCCCAGAGCGGGCGCCAGTCCTGCCTGTGCTTGGCGGCGATCTCCTGCATGGCGCGCTGCCTTAGCTGCCCCGCTTCCAGATGCAGGGGATCGTCTTTCGCCAGGACTGCCATCGCTCGGTCGGCATAGGCCAGCATCGCCTCCGGGTGGTGACTGTTGAGCAGTGTCTGTGCCACCGCCAGTTCGGCCACGCCGGACGCTCGCGACTGCGGAGAGCGCCCCTGCACCATCCGTGCCTCCTCCTGAGCAAGCCGAATCCCGGCTTCGCCATAGCCCTCACCGATCACCTTCTTCAGCAGCTTCGCGGCGGCAGGCGAGTTTGCATCGTTCCGATTGACAAAGGGAGCCAGCCACTCCACAACTTCCGGCCCGCCATAATTCAGCGCGCCGGGCGTGACCATGCGGTCCTCACCGACCAGCCGCTTCCAGGCTTCTCCGGCGCGAGGATCGGCGGGAAACCGCTCCAAAAAGCGCATGGTGAGAGCGGGATCGTGATAGAAGCCGCTCAGGTTCAGATAGATCTCTGCGGCGCGATCGGGCAGGCGCTTGATGAGCGTCTCGGCAAGCGCCTGCCCCGTCGGTTCGGTTCGAACCAGGCGCGCTATTTCGGGGTCGTGGCCGGCATCGAGCAGGGGCTTCAACTGCTGCGCCAACTTGTCGTATTGTGAGAGCCCGTAGGTGATGCTGTCCACGCCCACAGGATCCTGCTCGAACTTCTGGATGCTATCCCTGCCTTTGCTCCTGGACTGATAGTCCGCCAGCAGGCGTCGCGTTCGCGTCAGATCGCCCTGATAGAAAGCCGTCTCAATCTCGAGACAGAGGGTCGGGATGCTTTTCGGATAGTCGTGAGACAGAACCGCCTTGAGCCTGAGCTCCTCCGCCGCATTCTCGTCGCCTCGCAGCTCCCGGATCGTCTCGCTCAACGCGATCAGGGCGTAACGGGAGCGCGGAAAGCGCCGGACCATGGACAGCGCCTGGACGGCCATGGCCTCCGCTCGGTGTTTGCTCTCCAGTCCATGCAGAACCGCCAGCATGGAGGCCGCCGGCAGATCCGCGTCGGGAATGGAGCCCCACTCCTGAATCGTGCTCGTGAGCCCGAACTCCTCGCCGTTCATTCCGCCGGACTGGGGATTGGGATAGAGTTGAGCGTACCGAACCGCCTGTCGGATCTGCCCCGCGTCGAGTGAGGCCGAAGCCAACGCCATCAGCGTTTTTGCGGTCTGCTGACGAAACAGATTCCTGGGATCGGTGCGAAAGGAGATCCCGGAGGAGGAGTCCGAAGTGATCCCCTGGCCCGGCGACGTCAAGATCAGCTGCAGGGCGGGATCCGTATGGTTATCGAGAACCTGCGCTTTGAGAAATGGCTGCAGCAGAGTCAGCGCCGCCTTATTCTGATCAGCGAGATAGCCGTTTTCCAGCGCCAGGCTGAGCGCGGCAGCCCGCAGCGGCAGGGAGTTCGCCCGGCGGGAGAAGGCGATCTCACGGTCAACTCCTTCGCGGGTACCGACGCTGTACCGCCCTCCGTGCTCCGCGACCAACAGGGCGTAGCCGATCGCATCCTGACTCGGAGGCGTCCGAACTGCGGCTCGAGTTGATCGTAGCAGCGCTTTGACTTCCGCCTGCCACGGATTTCTCGCCTCCTCCCAGGGCAGTTCGCGGATCAGTCGCTGCACCAGCAGTCGCTCCCGGCCCGCATCCAACGGCTGCCGCCGGTACGTCTCGACCGCATCCCGCAGCCTCTTTATCTCCGCCAGACCTTTCGCCTGCAGAGGCGCCAGGACGTTCTGTTCGTAGTCGTGTCTCTGCTGATCGGACTGGACCTGCCTTATCAGCTCCTGCGCCTGATCGAATGCAGCGCAGCCCGGCAGACGCTCGCACCGTCGCAGTTCCCTCTCCGCCTGCGGCAGCTCATGCCGGTCGAAATAGGTGCGCCCCAGTCGCAACTGCGCTTCCGTCGCCAGCGCTGCCTCCGGGTTCTTCTCTACCGTCGCTCGCAACAGCGCCAGACCCTCTTCCGTGCGGTTATTGACGAGCAGTTTTTCGGCAGCGCGCAACGGCTCGCGCCCTTGCCACTCCGCACCGGATTCCGGCACCATGAACGCGTAAGACCAGGAGGGCGGTTCCGGGCGGAGATAGGTCTGCGTCTGCTGTGCCTGCCACCGGGCATCCGTCAGCCGTTCCTGTCCGCTCCGCGCGAACTCATAGTAGGAGAGCACCGCCCCGGTATAGACGACGCCGGTTTTCGGATCGGGGATCACCAGCAGAGTGCGCAGATCTCCTGTCGCCGCATGCAGCACCTCGGCTCCCTGTCCCGCCCCGGCTTCCATTCCTGTGGCCACATCGGCGACCATCGCGGCGGCAGAGCCGGTATACGCCGGATCGAGCCGTTCACAGAACTTGTCGATCTCCACCGATTGTGAATGGGTCAGCGTTCCTGCCAGCTCCGCGCTGGCATAGACTTCGAACTCCCGACATGTCGCTGCGTAGGCGGCAAGCTCCTTCGCGGGCTTCGGGTCCACTCCTCCGGCCGTTTGCAGGATCTTGAGCGTACGTCCCGCCAGTTGCGCCATCGCGTGGTAGAAAGCCGGGTTCGCCTCCACAAGCGCGGGTTCCTCCCACTGTTTGCCCTGGGTCATGGAATAGTTCTGTCCGGCATAGAGGATAAAGTTGTGCCGAAGCTGTGCCCAGCCTGCCAGCGTCGTGTTCAGCTTCTCCGCCTGCCAGGCCGAATTTCGCATAAAGTCTGGCGCTCCCTTCGGCGTCGTAGAGAGTGTGCTCAGCGCATGCATCCAGCCGGAGTAGATCGTCGTCCCATCGTCCGCTTTCAGAGGCGCGCCGAAGCGGTCCACCGCCGCCAGCACTTCTTTGGAACGATTCCCCTCCTGCTGCGCGATCTCCAGGCGCGCCGCCTCCGAACCGAGCGAGGCGGCGACTTCCAACCCGGTCGGCAAATTGCGGTCGTGAATGGCAGGATGCACGGTCTGCTTGAACAGTACGCTGTCGGGCACGGCGATGCCAGGCAGCACCGCAACGGTCTGCGTTGGAAAAGGTGTTCCGAGCTCATAGACGATCCGGGTGCGCACCTGACTGACCGGATAGATCGGTCGCGCCAGTTCGCGGCGCAGGGCGGCCAGAGACGTCGGCAGCAGCGCCCGGTCCAGTCTCCAGCCGACGCCGACAGAGCGGTTCAGCGCCACGATCAGTTGTGGAATGGAGATCGCATCGGGGGGACCGGCCAGCGTCTCCCGCAGCCTGATGAGGCCGGCTAACGCGTCTCCGGTGTCCGGCCCGGCCGAACGCACCACAGCGGCGCAGGCCACAGCGGCACGCAGAGAGGCATCCGGATCGCCGCCGGCCTCGCGCGTGACCGAGAAGAAGCGTCTGCTGAGCCACATGGAAGCGCGGAAGTAGCGAGAGAGAGCGGCATCGTCGGCATAGTGACCGCGAACGGTGTACTGGGTGTAGTCCTCGCCGGGATACTCCGTCGCCTCGCTGTGCGCCATCACCTTTTGCACCTGTGCGTCGATCTCGGAGCGAAGCGCCGGAGGGTAGGGCGGGGCGTGACCGGTTGCGATCAGGAGGCGCGAGGAGACGGCGATGGTCACCAGAACCTGCCGGAGCGCCTTCCGCTCTTTCTCCTCGTGAGCGGCCTCATAGAGTGTCTTCGCTCTCGTTTCGAGAGCGGGCAGAAGGGAGGAGAGCTGTTTGATGCAGACCTGACGCTCGGTCGATTTGAGGAGTTCACGGTTGAGCGAAGACCAGAGTTCGAGCATCGCATCTGTCGTAACGTACATGGGTGTGACATGGTGCTGCAGGGGATAGGCATCGCGCAGGGTTTTGTAGCGGACCTGATCCAGCACCAGAAAGCCGTTCTGAAGCAGTATCTTTTCGGCGGCGGGGGTGAGACCGTACTGCGTTCGAAGCTGCATTAAGTTGGGCGGCGGAGCCGGTGTGGCCTCGCATGTGTGTTGAGGAGCGGTTCCAAGCAGTCCCATCAGAACCGGCAGTACGACAATACACGCAGACAATCGATGCAGCATAGGGCCTCCTTGATCCAACGGCAAGCAAAGTTGGGCTATCGCTCTGTCTTCCTAACGGAACCGTGCTGGTCGAGGTTGCGCGAATGTGGACGGCTTACCTTCGACGCTCCGCGTGTTAGGACTCTCTCTATGAGGTACGACGCGAAGCGAAAAGGTTCAAACCAGGCGATCTTCTCATTAGGCATGACAGCAATTGTATCATCGAGGTGAGTTTATATGTGGAGGTGGGCAGACCGGCTGCGGTATAATAGGCGCAGGAGGTGCTATATGTCTATGCCGCTGCTCGAACTGGAAGGAACCGCCGAAGAGATACGGGAACACCTCATCGCATTCGCAGGCCAACGTCTTCGTGTTACGGTTCGTCCGGTAGAAACACCCGTCCAAGCAACACCGCACAAACAGAGCATCACCGAGAAATTACTGGCGATGGCGGAGGAGATGCCGCCCGAAGAACGCGCCAAAATGCCCCTTGATCTAGCGGAACAGCACGACCATTACCTCTACGGATGGCCCAAGAAATGAGCCGCGTCTTCGCCGACACCTTTTACTGGCTTGCTGTCTCAAGCCCAACGGATCAGTGGCGTGAAGCGGTGCGTAACGCCGTCGAAACTCTGGATGATCTGAACATCGTGACTACCGATGAGGTTCTCACCGAGTTTCTCGCAGGCATGGCAGGGCGCGGCGATTATCAGCGTGCTCTGGCGATTCGTATGGTCCGCAGCATCCTGGCGGACGAAGAGGTGACCGTCTTGCCTCAAACCCATCAGATGTTCCTGGAGGGCCTTGATCTCTACGAACGTCGGGTTGATAAGGGCTATAGCCTCACCGACTGCATCTCGATGAACGCGTGCCGACGGGAAGCCATCACCGAAGTTCTCACCAGCGATCATCACTTCACGCAAGAGGGCTTCGTCATCCTCATTTCACAACGATGATCCTGCACCGCTCGAGCCTTCAAAATGAGCCGATGAAACTCCTCAACGACGAAAAGTACCGCAAGTGGTGACTACTCTTTACTCCGATAATAGGTTTCCATGATGTGAGCGAGTTCGGCTCTATTCACTGTTGGCGGCAGCGGCTTCCACAGCGCCTCGAAGAAAGGTCGCAGGTGCTCAACCACACAGGCGAACTCCGCATCAGTCAGGGTGGAATATTCGTCTTGTGGAACGGCTACGTCCATCACCTCATCGTATATGTTCGGAACGGCGAGTGCCTGCCACTCATCACCGAAGTATTCCCACATCGTAATCAACCCCAGAAGCCCCAATGGGTCGGAGGCGATGAAATCACGCTTGTCCTTGATGGCCCAAAAGCAGCCTGTGCGCTCCTCATCCTCGTCGGGATAGTAATAGATGCGATAGCCTTTCTTCCTGACCACCGCCAGGGCCCGATTATAGGTATTCGCCGCGTCGGCAAGACGAAGTTCGCGTGCGTCCTCTTGTACCTCATCGCTATCCACTCTTACCTCCAATCTGCAAACCTAAGCGCCGTATCAAAAGCATGTTTGTTCGCCTCTCTTCGTAGCTTACTAGGGGTTCTACTGAGAGCGGAGTAGCTCATGCAATTCGTTCCCAGTGATGTCGATAATACTGGCCCTACGGTGGTCGTAGAACTTCCTGTCATTTGATTAAGAGGGCGGAGAGCGTCTGGGCGTAGAGGCGATGGCCGAAATCGTTCGGATGGTTGACGCCGTTGCCGGTGAAGTCCAGGTACGTTTTGCTTTTCAGGATCTCGTCCCAGACCGAGGAGAGGTCGGCGATTGCGATTCTGGGACCGGTGAGTTTCTTCAGGGCATCGCGGTAGGCGAGGATCAACGGCGGGTTGGCCCAGTTGCAGTCTGCGTTGGGCAGCATGGAGGAGACGAGGATAAACTCCGCGTTCGGCTGAAGTTTGCGGACGGAGTCCATCTGCCCCTGGATGTCCGCC
>JBBQPO010000101.1:0-19077 GCA_038217285.1 Chthonomonadales bacterium | reverse complement strand
TGAGCAACTCGATTCACACGCCAACATGCGAAGGATAATAGCGGTTCAACAGCGAATGTTCGAGAGGGCGCTGATGCATACTCTTCATAAAACGTCGCTTATACTACTCCTGATGGCGTCGGCACTGCTGACTTCCTCTTTTACAGGATGCCGGCCGGGCAGCAGGCGGGTGGTCACGGTCCGCTTCTGGAACGGGTTCACCGGGCCGGACGGTCGTACCATGTTACGCCTGGTCAAACGCTTCAACCAGGAGAACCCCGATGTCGATGTGCTGATGCAGCGCATGGACTGGGCGACCTACTACAATAAGCTGTTCGTGGCGGGACTCGGCGGACGCGCGCCGGAGGTCTTCGTGCTGCAGACGCTGGCCATTCCCCGTTTTGCCAAATCCGGCTTCGTGCGCGGCGTGGACGATCTATGCGCGCAGCCTAACGGCATCGACGTGCGCGACATCGACGCCAATATCTGGCAGGGGGTTGCCGTTGCTGGCAAACACTACGGAGCGCCGCTCGACATCTGGCCGATGGGCATGTACTACAACCGTCGCCTGTTCCGCGAGGCCGGAATCGTGGATGCGCGCGGAGAGCCGAAGCCGCCCGCGGACCGCGCCGAGTTTTTAGAGGCCCTGCGGAAACTGACGCGTCCCGCGTCGGGCGGAAAGCCCGATCAGTGGGGCTTTGTCTTCACCAACTTCGAATCGAACGTCTACAGCTTTATGCTGCAGTTCGGCGGCGAGTTCTTCACGCCGGACTACGCGCACTGCATCATGAACGGCCCGCGCAACGTCGCTGCGCTTCAGTTCTGCGTGGATCTGATCCGAAAATACAAGTACGCCCCGCCGCCGGAGAACTACGACGCCTGGATCGGCTTTCGACAGGGCAAAATCGGCATGGTGTTCGAAGGAATCTATATGCTGGCCGATCTGCAGAAGCAGCAGGACCTCGACTTCGGCGGCGCGCCCGCGCCGGACGTGGGAGAGCACCGGGCGGTCTGGGCCGGTTCGCATAACCTCTGTCTGCGCGGCGATCTCCAGGGACCGGAACTGCAGGCCTCCTGGCGCTTCATCAAGTTCCTCTCGGACAACAGCCTGGATTGGGCCGCCGGTGGCCAGATACCGGTCCGCAAGAGCCTGCGCGAGACGCCCAGGTTTAAGGCGATGGCCGTGCAGTCCGCGTTCGCCCGTGAGATACCCTATGTCGTCTACCTGCCGCGACTGCCTTTCATCTTCGAGTACCAAACGGAGTTCAACAACGCCGTCGAGAAGGCGCTGCGGGGGAGCGCCACGCCGCAGGAGGCGCTGGACATGGCGACCGCCAACATCAACACGATCCTGGCGCGCGAGCGTAACGCCGGGTCGGGAGGAGAGCTATGACCCGCAGCCGTCTGCTGCGCCGCTGGTCCGGCTACCTCTACGCGTTGCCCTACCTGACGCTGTTCGGGATGTTTATCGTCCTTCCGCTGCTGTATGGGCTCCGCTTGAGCCTGTTCCGCTGGGAGATGCTCTCGCGGCTTCAGCCGCGGTTCGCCGGCCTGGGGAACTACGCCGAAGCCGTCCGCGACCCCTACTTCTGGAAATCGCTGGTCGCGACGTTCAAGTTTGTGGCGCTCGCGGTTCCGCTCACGGTCTGCCTCGCCCTGCTGATCGCGGTTGGGCTGAAGTCGCTGCCCGGCCGACGGCAGGCCTTCTATCGCGCCGCCTACTTTACGCCTACTATCCTCACCATCAGTGTGGCCGGCATCCTCTGGCGGTGGTTCTATAACAGCGAGTTCGGGCTGTTCAACGCCTATCTGGGCCGCTTTGGAATCAAGGTTCCCTGGCTGACGGATACGCACTGGGCCATGATCTCCATCGTTCTGATGACCCTCTGGTGGACCGTGGGCGGGCCGATGGTGGTGCTGCTGGCGGGGCTGCAGAACATCCCCCCGCAATACCACGAGGCGGCGGCGCTGGATGGCGCGACGGGCTGGAAGAGCTTCCGCCACATAACCCTGCCGCTGCTGCGCCCTGTGCTGCTGTTCGTCGTGGTCATCAACGTCATCGGAGCCTTTCAGGTGTTCGGACAGACCTTTATGATCACGCGTGGCGGGCCGGAGATGAGCACCCGCTCGCTGGTCCAGTATATCTACGAGACTGCCTTCAACAACTACCGGATGGGGTACGCGGCGGCGTTAAGCTGGCTGCTGTTTCTGGTGATCGCGGTCTTTTCCCTGGCGCAGTTCCGCCTGATGAGGGAGCGGTGATGCTGACAGATGATCCGCAAAATCACGCGTCGAAGAAAGCGAATGGGGCAGGGAACCATGCGGGCGCGAGGCGGCAACTGTGGCTCTATGAAGGGCTGGTGGCCCTGGGGGCGCTCTTGTTCGTCTTTCCCATGGTGTTGATTCTCATCACGGCTTTCAAACCGGACTCGGAGATCGTGCGCTTCCACGGCCTGCTGCCACGCACGACCACCCTGGCAAACTTCCGCGCTATTCTGGGTAGCCCGGAAGAGATTCCGATCGTGCGCTGGTTCGGCAACAGCCTGTTTATCTCCTCGGCGGCGACGCTGCTGGTCCTGACGGTCGATTCTCTGGCCGCGTACGCCTTCGCCCGGCTGGATCTGCCGGGAAAAAAATGGGTCTTCGGCGCCGTTGTCGCGACGATGATGGTTCCCGGCCAGATCCTGCTGGTTCCGGTCTACCTGATCCTGAATCGGCTGGGCTGGCTGGACACGCCGACCGCGCTGATCATTCCGGCGGGCGCGGGGGCGTTCGGGGTGTTCCTGCTGCATCAGTTCTTCATCAGCCTCCCGAAAGAGTTGGAAGAGGCCGCGGCTATCGACGGCTGTTCGCGCTGGGGGATCTTCTGGCATATCCTGCTCCCGCTCTCCAGACCTGCGCTCGCCACCCTGGGCATCTTCACCTTCATCGGCTCCTGGAACGATTTCCTCGGGCCGCTGGTCTATCTCGACTCGGTGGACAAGTACACGCTGCCGGTCGGGATCGCGCTGTTTCAGACCTCTTACTACGCAGAGTACGGCCTGACGCTGGCCGCCAGCGTGCTCTGCACGCTTCCTGTCATCGTGGCCTTTCTGCTGTTTCAACGCAATATCATTCAAGGCATCGCCCTGAGCGGGATAAAAGATTGACAAACGGAAACGTCCGTTTCGCTCTTCATGACTGGGCCTCTGACAACAGCAGGATTTTACGTTGTTTTGTCGAACCCTAGCCGTGATAGCACACGGGACCGCTGCCCCGAATTCGCATTTTACGCTGAGTCCGCTACCACTTCATGGGAGTTTGAAGTGGCAAATGGCTCTTGATGGATGGGGAAAGTATGCTGACGCGCCTTCATATAGAACGATTTCGAGGCCTAAACGAACTTTCCTTGACAGATGCAAGCCGCGTCAACCTTATCGTTGGACGTAACGATACAGGGAAGACAAGCCTGCTTGAGGCGATACGTGTGCTCTTGTCTGGTGATCCAAGGCACTTACGGAGAGCGACCAGGAATCGCGTAGAGCGCCGGCCGACGGATTTGTCGCAGGATTATCAGCTGGCATTCTATCAAACGCACAGCACGAATCCTCTTTTGATCCATGGCACTGTCAGCGGAATAGAGCTCTCTGCTCAGGCAGTGATTCGAGAAGTTAAGGGTCAAGAGGCTTTGCCCTTCGATTTGGAGAGCGACAGCGATGCTTCTGAAGATGGCGAGTCTCTGTTACAGCCGGGGCGCGAAATTGTGGTTGAAGTCACGGCGGATGACCAAGCGAAGGCGATTATTCGACAACCGTTGCAAGGCCGCAGTATGTTCCCTGCTCGGTCTCAACGGCAATTTAGCGGAAAAAGTTTCCCGGAGGTGCCAATCCTTGTTTGGCTGGGGACAAACCGAGCGGAGGCCTGGTCCCATGCGCGTCGCTATTCGCAACTTTACCGAAGCGGCGGCGTGGAAATTTTACTCGGTCTCCTCAGGGAGATCGAGCCGCGTTTGCGTTCCCTGGTAGTGCTGACAATGGAACGCGGCGAGGTAATTTCCCCCACTGCGGTGTTGGAGGCGGACTTGGGCTTTGACCGTACTCTTCCCCTTGAGAATATGGGAGATGGCTTCAGCAATGTGATATCGATCCTCTCCGCAATCGGAGCGGCCAAAAACGGGATCTGTCTCATCGATGAAGTCGACAACGGCATCCATTATTCCATGCTTCCCCAGGTGTGGCGCTCCGTAGTTTCTGCCGTCAATGTCTATAATTCTCAAGTTTGGGCGACGACGCATAGCTATGACTGTATCCATGCGATTCACGAAGCGTTCATCGAGACTCCTGACGCTCTGCGCGTTCACCGTTTAGAACGTAGAACGGACGGTGAGGTGATCATTCATACTTTCGATCATGCTATGCTTGGGCGTGCGCTGGAGAGCGGTTTGGAGGTTCGATGAGACGCACTGGAACTTCACAAGGCGCAGACAATTCCCCTCGCCGTTATAATCGGGAGACCTTCACTTCTCCCAATCTTCTGCTTGTCGAAGGACCAGATGAGTTTCACTTTTTTCGCTTCTTACGTCCGCGAGACGATGTTCAAATTCATGTCTACGAAGGCAAAAATCAACTGCGATTGGAACTTCAAACGATACGTGCCGTCGAAGGGTACGATCAGATTAAGCGCGTCGCGATTGTGCGAGATGCCGATAATGATCCGGCCACCGCAGTTCAAAGTGCGCTTACACAATGGGCGCTTGGCCTGGGCGAAGAAGTACCAAAAGTGACTTCGGATCAATGGTTTGGAGATAGCCAGGGGCGGCAATGGAGCGTCTGGATTATGCCCGATCCTGGTACGGAAGGTGACCTTGAAGCCCTGCTCTGGCGAGCGGTCGCCATGAGTGACCATCGTGCATGCGTGGAAGACCTGATTACCTGCCTGGATATTTGTGACCCCGTTCCGTTTGGTTCGAAGACAAAGGCGCGGCTCTATAGCTGGCTCTCAACGCATCGCGAACCGTTGAAGGAACTTCACACGGCGTTCAAGTCGGGCAGGGGTCTCTTCGATCCCGCTGATCCCGTCTTTTCGAGGTTTGCGGCACTTGTCGATAATATGTAGCGATAGTCTGTGTATGAAAATGCCCTGTGATCGAAGCAATGTAATTTCCTGCATACTTCAGGACATCAAACACATCGGCCATTTCCACACGGCGGGAGTGCCCGGCAGGCATGAGATCGACGAGTGGCAGGAACTCTATTACCCGGCCATCATGCGGGCAATCGCCGCTACTAACTATGACGGATGTGTCGGGCAGGAGGTCAGGAGGTCAGTCCAGTCAAGGATGCCTCCATCAGTCTGGAGATGGCTTATCGCATCTGCGACGTCTAATTGAAAGGATGCTGATGTTTACATATCAGGTAAGGCCAAGGGTGTTACGCATTATAGGGAATCGCCCTCCCCAATTTCCCGCTGATGTCGAGGTGTCATTGCATTTTCAGCCACTCCAGCCATTTGGGAAAGCACCAGGTGGTGGATTAACGACTGTACAATCCCAACACGCCAGGGTTTTGTTCAATGCAAATACAGGCCAGCACTTTGTTGAATGTAGTTCGCCACTGGCACCACTGGAGGTTGAAATTGAAGAACCCATTCGGCGCATTACCTTGGAGGGGAATTGCGTTACGATCAAAGAACATTTCGAGGATAACACGAAGTTCACTGAGGTGCTCGAATCCCTGTATTTTGGACTGCCACTTCTACTTGCCTTAGAGTTCGCAGATCCGCCATTTGTAGAACGAGTGGATGGCAAAATAGGATCCGTGCTGTTTCGATGGGAACTGTCAGATTGGCGCATAGAAGTAAATATCACCACCCAAGACCTCCAGCAGCAGAAGTTTGCCACAGCATGGAACCGGTTCGACATACTGGCTGCACCACATCGCAGGCGTCTAATCGCTGCCTTGCATTATTTTTATGTTGCTTGCCGAGTGAAACGCGAAGGAAAAATGCCAGGAGAGTTTTTAGCAGAAGCTTTGCTCAACTTTTACAAGGTCTTGGAAATACTATATGGTCCGAACCGAGATCAAGTGAGGACAGCGTTGGCAGACTTGAAATATACCACTGAAGAAATCGAAAGAGATTTCATTCCTTCGATGTTGCTCCGTAACTCGATAGATATTGGTCACCCAACCTTAGCACTTTTTACTCCACAGCAACTCGAAACTTTGCATAGGTATGCAGATCGTGCCGAGAAGGCTTTTCGCGATCTCTTAAAACGAATATTTAATGCGATAGAGACCGGGGATTTCGATATTCCTCCTTATGAAACAGGTGCTGTTGATCCAGCTACACAAAGGACCATTGAAACTCTGCGCCAGCGTTTGGACCAACTGGGAGATAAACCTTAGCACAAAGAGTGCGCATTCTGCGACGCCTATAAATAAGGCCAGATGGCATGGCCTTAGTCGATTGCTAATTAGTGGCTCATAGTTTGTTCGTACTTTTCCCGGCAATGAATTGCCGTTCTGATATGGTAAACCTGCCTTCGCAGGTTGGATGCATTGAGTCCGCGACGGCGGACTTCCCATTTCAGCGCGGGGTTTCAACCCCGTGAACCCAAACTACGAAAGAACTGAACGAGCTTCTGCATGTTTGTATGCATGTAGCAAATAGAAGGCGACGTTATCCGCACACTACGCAACAATATCCAGTACATCGGCCATTTCCACACCGCCAGCAACCCCGTCCGCAACGAAATCGACGATAGTCAGGAGCTCAACTACTCGGCCATCATGCGGGCCAGTACTGCTATCGGGTATAACGGCTACGTCGGACAGGAGTTCACCCCACTCAAAGTTGCCTCCATCAGCCTATTTAGGAGAGGAGCTACCGTAACGGATGTGCATATTCTATCTCGGGCAGGTAATTCTCATTTTGTCCCTCGGTAGCGGATGGAAGCGCCGGAACGATTTCTCTAACAGAGTCTCCGTCGGCAGGCTATTGCTGTTTGCTGCGCTGGTTTATGGCCCCGTGAGTCCCGGCAGCGCTGCGCCCGTTATCGCCGAGACGGTAGGTTCCTGGCGTACCCAGGGTGGGGACTGGCACAGCACGGGCGACACCTTGCGTTGCGCCGTTCCTGAAGGGAACCGCGCGTTCGCTCTGCGAGAGGATACGCTGCTGGCTCCCGTCCAGACGGTGACGGTCGATGTCACCCCTGGTGAGCGAGTCGGAACAGGCTGGAGTCTGGCCGGACTGTGTCTCTATTTCGATTCAACCAACTTCTGGCGGCTGGACCTGGTAGAGACGCCGGATGGCAAAGGCCGCTATACGGAGCTGCGTGTGGGGCCAGATGCGGTCCGATCACCGGAACCTGTCTATACCGTCACGGAGAAGCTGGACCAACCGTTTGTCTGGAAACGGGGGGAGACCTATCGCTTACGACTCTCCTTGCGGGCGAAGGAGATCGAAGGCGAGATCGCTTCAACGACCGGCACGATTCTATGGCGTGTGCGGTATGCCTTCCCTGGCGCAGCGATCCATGTAGGCCGATTAGGGGTAAGCGCGCAGGGCATGCGGACAGAGTTCACCCGAGCCGCGCAGACCGAGGTGGCCTTGGCCCCGAAGTCGGACGGAGTCGATTGCGAGAGCCTGGCGGACCCCGAAACCCGTTCGTTCTGGCTGACGCATCCGAACAGCCGTCTCGTGATTCATCCCGTAATGCCTGTGCCGCCTCTCAAAGGTAAGGCAGATCTGCTCGCACTGCCCATGCACCTCGCTTACCACGCCGGGGAGATCCCCATCCGATTGCCCTTCTTCTGGGGGTGGATACCGACCGCTGCCCGCAGCGGCCTCTTCCGCAACACGACCGCTCTCGGCTTCTCGTCGGAGCGCGCTGCGAACTGGCACACGGAGAACGCGACGTCTGCCTGGGGGAACCGCCGGGTGCGGGTACAGTCTACCAGCCCCTCTTCCGGTACTCTCCTGACCTCCGTGCATGTCGATCTCGACCAGACGCCTTTTCTGCTGCTGCGCGTGGAACATGCGACCGGGAACTGGGCGCTCCTGGTCCAGGCGAAAGACGAGCCCGCCCACAGATATATCCAGCCCGACGTGACCGCCTCGGGAACCTTCTGCTACAACATTCGAGAAGCGACCGGGTGGCACGGAAATCGCAGCTTTCTGGTAAAACTCGTTGTGTTCAAGAAGGGGACGACGGTGACGGCCACCGACATGCGTTTTGTCGGCACTGGTCCGGACAGTCTGGCTCTGAGCGGTCGGCCCGTGCGCTGGTCCCCGCACCAGCTTGTACAGGAAGCCGAGAGTGGGAGTGGCCTCAAGCTGGAGAGCACCGTGGGTTTTCACGATGTGGAGGCAGTCTCTCAACTCCTGCGTATTGCCAGGACGCATGGTCCTGTAAGTCTGGTCCTTAGTGGAGACATCACACAGGGGCAAGCCGCCTGGAATCCGAATACGCACACGCTTTCGATACACGCTCCCTCCTATCGGGCCGATATTGTGATCAGTCGGCCGGGCCGATTCCTGGGGTTCTATCCGACCTGGACAGACTTTGCGGAGAGCCGCCCCGACCCTCTGGCCAGGAACGGCATCTGGGCGGTCGAACTGGAAGACCTGCAAGCGGGCGACGAAGTCGGCGTCACCGCGCGGTTTTCGGCGGCCGACAGTGCCGAGGCGCCACCCGCACCGGACGTGGCGCGGCCTGCCGCCATTCGTGAGGCGCTCAAATTGCGTGAAGCGGAGTGGAACGATCTGCTGGCGCGCGTTCCCCGCCCGGCACAGTTCCAGTTGACCGGCATCGACCGCAAAGGCTCCACGCCGGAATCGATCCGCCGCGCCTACTACCGGGCCTGGGTCTATCTCCTCTCGGATCTCCTGCCGCCCCAACCGGAGAACGGCTTCGCCTACCCGCAATACCCTATCGGCAAGGCCTCGCTGTGGAAGGAGGGGGCGCCCCATGCGCGCGGCTCCTCGCAGTACGAAAGCTTTCTCGCCATGCAGTACCTGGCCTGGGTCACGCCGGATACGGCCTGGGCCGCCTTCCAGGGCATGATGTCGCTGGTGGAGGCAGACGGATCGATGGAGGGGGAGGGGCTGTTCTGCATCGCTGCCCAGACGGCCTGGACCCTCTATCAGGCGACCGGCAATGAGAACCTGTTGCGTCAGGTCTATCCTGCTCTCAAGAAGTTCGTGCTGTGGAAGGAGAGCGATCCACGCTGGATCTACTACAACTCCACCCCACCCGACCAGAAGGATGGGGGATTCACGGCGTACGTGCTGTCCGACATGGACTATCTCAAGCAGATAACAGCCGCTCTGAGATTGCCTGCCGAAAGGGCCTTCTGGCGGGCGCAGAGCCAGACCCTGACCGCGCTCTATAAGCAGCGGTTCTGGCCCCGGCCCAATCAGCAGGCCCATAAGTTCTACCCGGACACTGGACGCCGTGAGTGGGTGAACCGCCTGGGCATGCTCCATGGCTGGGCGCTTCCTCCTGGGATTCTAACTCCTGCGGAGACAGGCTACTTACAAACCGTATTTCGGGCCTCTGTTCCACAAGATATGCCGTTTCTCGGGCCGGACATCCTCGGTTTTCCTCGTTACAGCAAGATGATGCGCGAAGTCTCGCGGCAGGGATTAACGCATGAAGCCGAAATGATGGCGGAGGCCGGAATGCGGGAGATCACCCTGGCCGGGGAGTATGCGGAAACCTATCTCGGCGGTTTCCCACCTCAGCCTTCCGGTGTCTTCCCCGAGATGGGGGGAGCGGCCCATCTGCTCGACGGTGTCTTCTGGCACAATGGCCTGGACTTCGGAGAAGGTCTGCCGCAACTCATCGCTCCAGAGCATACGGGAGGCATTCGAAACCTCCGTTTTCTCGGCCGCGCTCTCGACATCTACTATGATGCGGAAACACGGGAATTTGAACTGACCGGCAGCGCACTGGAGGCGCTGGAACGCCCGGAGGGTGTACGGATTCTGCGCGCACAGAACGTCGTGGAGATCTGGAGAGTAGCCGTCTCCACGACCGGAAGCGTGCCGCTCACCCTGAATCACAAGGCGGTGTCTAAATAAGGGATGAATCAATTCTCACCCTTCAGCCCTTATCCCTTGTGTGCCTTCCTCCCCTGCCTAAAGCCGACCACTATACTCCTGGCATGAATTTATGAGACAGTTATGTGCCTTCATCATGTATAGGATCATTTGTATCAGCGACCTTCAATGAGGCGAATGCAAGCTTAGTCATAGCTATGTACCCCTGGAAATTTTACATTTCCAGGAACCAACCGTCCAGGTGCGGCGTCTGCCTGCAAGTTATAGGGTTGTGATACCTGAAATTTTGCAGGTGTTTGCCCACTGTAAAGAGAACTAGGCAACCATCCCCGACGCTCAAAATAGAGGCGATATCGGTAGTTATACTTTTTTCGCTGCCGCAGCCTCTGCCCGAGCGCAGAGGCAATCTGTTTTTTGCATCACACGACGATGCCCTGGAAGAGGGAGAGATGACTCAAGGCGTTTTGGCGCGCAATAACGTACGCATCTTCGGGCACGGCGCGCAAACCCTGTTGTTCGCGCATGGCTTCGGGTGTGATCAAAACATGTGGCGCTTCCTTACCCCAGCCTTTGAAGAAGCCTACCAGATTGTCCTCTTCGACTACGTGGGGGCCGGGAAGTCGGACCTCTCCCAGTATAGTCCCGAGCGATATGGTAGTCTCGATGGCTATGTGCAGGACGTACTCGATATCTGTGAAGCCCTGAACCTGTCGGATGTCATTTTCGTGGGGCATTCGGTGAGCAACATCATCGGGATGCTTGCCTCCATCCGTGAACCGCACCGCTTTGACTGCCTGATCCTTGTCGGCCCTTCCCCTCGCTACCTGAACGCTCCGCCTGACTACATCGGAGGTTTTGAGCGCAAGGACATCGAGGCCTTACTGGCGATGATGGACAAAAACTATATGGGCTGGGCGCACTACCTTGCTCCCCTCGTAATGGGTAATCCAGAGCAGCCGGAGAAGAGCGCGGAGCTGGCACAGAGCTTCTGTTCTACAGACCCGACGATCGCACGTCGCTTCGCGGAGGTCACCTTCTTCGGCGATAACCGAAGCGATCTGCCTCTGGTATCTGTGCCGACGCTGATCCTGCAGGGCGCTCAGGACTTGATCGCTCCGGTAGAGGTGGGTCACTACCTGCATCGCCATCTACCGCAGAGCACGCTGCGCTTGCTGGAGGCGACAGGACACTGTCCTCACGTGAGCCATCCGGAAGAGATCATCCGAGAGATACAGAGCTATTTAAGCGACATGAAAGCAAGTGATAGTAAATAAACGATATGGATTCACTCCTCGATAGCGCCCCATGCGGCTTCCTCTCTTTCTCCGATGATGGCGTTATTATTGCCGCCAATAAGACGCTGCTGACATGGCTCGGCTATTCCCCGGATGCGGTGACTGGAAAGCACATAGAGACACTCCTGCCCATAGCAAGCCGCATCTTTTATCAGACTCATTTCTTTCCTCTGCTCAAACTCACCGGCAATGTCGAGGAGGTCTATTTTGCGATCCGCACGGCGGAAGGCGGTGAGTTACCCGTGCTGGTGAATGCTCTCCGTCGTGAGAGAAATCAGACTGCTGTCAACGACTGTGTTTTCATAGTTGTGCGCCAACGCAGCCAGTTCGAGGATGAGATATTGAACGCCCGTCGGATGGCGGAGGAGGCTCAGTCCCGCATCAAATCGCTCAACCATCATCTCCAACAGGCCATGACGGAGACGCATCATCGCGTCAAGAACAGCCTGCAGATCATTTCGGCTCTGATAGATATTCAGATAGGAATGCACGAGGAGATGGTTCCTAAATCGGAACTGATGCGTCTGAGCCAGCATGTGCGTGGCCTCGCCGCGATTCATGATATTCTGACCCATCAAACCAAAGAAGGTGGAGAGGCCGAAACGATCTCTGTCCGGGAGACCCTGGAAAAGTTATTTCCTCTCTTGCAGGGAATGAGCATTGGGAGGAAACTGGAGCTTCAAGTCGAAGATATCTCCCTGCCCCTGAGACAGGCGACCGCTCTGGCCATTCTGACAAACGAGTTGGTGAGCAATGCTACCAAACATGGGAAGGGAACCATCGGCATCGTTTTCACCCTTCAAGTGAATCATGGCCGGTTGGAGGTATGGGACGAAGGGGAAGGCTTCCCGCCCGATTTTGATCCGCATACCTCCGCCAACACGGGCGTAGAACTTGTGGAGACCATCAGTCGTTACGACCTGCAAGGGGAGATCGCTTATGAGAATCGGGAGCAAGGGGGGGCGCGAGTCATTATTTTATTCCCCCTTGAACGTCCTGTTTCGCGATGATTTAGTCGGTAGCGGACCAGCACCGTCCTATTTCTGCTTGGGCTGCTGCTTAACTGTGAGAGAGCCCGGACGCTCTTTTGAGGGATGATCCAGCTTCGTATAGCGCACGTCCAGACGGTCAGTTAAGGAGACATGGTTATGTTAGTACGTCAACCTCGCTACACCCAAGAAGAGGCTGCCCGATTAGGTACCGAAATCTACGAACGTAATATTCGCGCCCATGTCGAGGCAGATCACAAAGGCGCATACGTTGCGATTGACATCGAAACGGCTGCGTGGGAAATGGACGCTGACGAAATTGTTGCAGGAGACCGTCTTGTGGCTTGCATCCCGGACGCACAAACCTGGATGACCCGTGTGGATTATGGCTACATACGACGTTTTGGTGCCGGACGTGCGCGGAGAACAGCATGATCAACTCGAACGAATCTCACAGCATGGACGACCCATACGACCTGAGCCGCTTCCTGCAGGCTCAGGACAACGCCTATGATCAGGCGCTCCAGGAAATCAACAGCGGCCGGAAGCGCTCCCACTGGATATGGTACATCTTCCCGCAGATCGACGGGCTCGCTTTCAGTTCGACCTCCAAGCACTACGCGATAAAAAGCCTCGCAGAGGCGAAGGCGTACCTGAGTCATTCCATCCTGGGAACGAGGCTGACAGAGTGTGCGGAAGCGGTCGTTCGCACCGAGGGCCGATCCGCGATAGACATCTTCGGGGCCCCCGACGACCTCAAGCTGAAGTCATGTGCGACCCTGTTCGCGTGCGTCTCACCGGCGGACTCTGTGTTTGATCGCCTGCTCGCGAAGTACTATCGCAGTGAGCGTGACGACAAAACCCTGCGCCTGCTGGGCAGCGACGAGGAATTCATTGTGTTGGCAGCTTCATCGTGAGGAACCAGGCAGGTCCTGACTGACGGCCGGCTGGCTCGTTGCCGGCTCTTGCAGACGATAGACGCCGAGCGCAAGATAGGCCGATGCGATCATACCGACGGCAACCAGCAGCCCACCAAGAGCCTTGATCTTTGTAGGGAAATGTCGCCCTTGCGGTCCCATCGCTAAAGAGAGGCGTGGATCGATTAGTCCACCTACGCCAAGACAAAAGAACAGGGGAGCCATAAGGACGATCCAGAGGTATACTTTGCCGTTATTTGTCGCTTCGTAGTGATTCAAGGCGAGAAGTGCACCCGCTACCACGACGATTAGGAGTGGACCTTTTCTTCGGGCCCAAGCTGGGTCAACATCGGCCTCGTCTTCTTCAAGAGGATCATGGTTGTCTGACATTTTCTGTTTTCCTTGCGTTAGAATTATGGCCCGCTGGAAGGCGGATCTTTTCGGTGGGCCTTCCTTCGAGGGTATTGGCGAGTTTGCGGCGTCCAATAGAGTCGCACACAGTCTGAAATTCACCGTAGGTACGGAAACTCCTCTGTTTGAAACCGAATGATGGAAGGAACAAAACCATTTTTGATAACTGTGGCATCGGGTAATGCTTGCCCTGCGTTCTGCGTAGGAATAGTATAGAGGCGACATAGAGCCGGACAGTGGCCGTCGGCAGCGAGGCCGACGGGAATCGAGAGACCGCTCTTCCCTGAACAACCGGCCGTGTCGTTATCCAGGTTCGAGGAGGAATCGATGAGCCCTGCACTCTCACGTCCCGACGAGGCGCACCAAAAATCGCGCCCGCCTTTGCCGGAAGCCCCGGTGCGGGAGGGATTACCGCGCGAAAGCAGCAACCCGTATCACAATGCGTTGGAACAACTCAATATCGCAGCCCGCTATCTGGAACTCGATCCCGGGATGCACGAGATACTCAAATACCCGCAGCGCGAGCTGACCGTTCATTTCCCGGTGAAGACGGACAAGGGCGACACGCAGGTTTTCACCGGCTACCGTGTGCAGCACAACATAGCGCGAGGCCCCAGCAAAGGCGGAATCCGTTATAGCCCCACCACCGATCTCGACGAAGTACGCGCCCTGGCGATGTGGATGACCTGGAAATGCGCGCTCGTCAATATCCCTTTTGGCGGCGCCAAAGGCGGCGTTGTCTGCGACCCCAAACTGCTCTCCCTCGGTGAACTCGAACGCCTCACCCGCCGCTACGCTTCGGAGATCAGCATCGTCATCGGCCCCACCACCGACATTCCTGCGCCCGACATGGGCACCAACCCGCAGACGATGGCCTGGATCATGGACACCTACTCCATGACGCAGGGCCGCACCGTTCCTGCCGTCGTGACAGGCAAGCCGGTCGCGGTCGGCGGCTCGGAGGGGCGCAACGACGCCACCGGGCGCGGCATCGTCTTCGTGACCCGCGAGGCGATCCGCGAGTCCGGTCTCGATCTGCGCGGCCTGCGCGTGGCGGTGCAGGGCTTCGGCAACGTCGGCGGCGTGGCCGCGCGTATCTTCGCGGAGATGGGCGCGAAAGTTGTGGCGGTCAGCGATGCCCTCGGCGGCCTCTACAATCCGGACGGGCTCGATATCACCGCCCTCCGTGAGTGCGCCAATCGCGACGGCACCCTGACCACCCACGGTGGAGGCGATCCTATCGGAACCCGCGAACTGCTGGAGCTGGATGTGGACGTCCTGGTTCCCGCCGCCACCGAGAATCAGATCACTGCCGAGAACGCCGACCGGATCAAGGCTCCGATCATCATCGAAGGCGCCAACGGCCCTACGACGCCTGCGGCCGACCGCCTTCTGCACGAACGAGGCGTGTTCCTCGTGCCGGACGTGCTGGCGAACGCCGGCGGCGTCGTGGTCTCGTACTTCGAATGGGTGCAGGATCTGCAGTTCTTCTTCTGGCAGGAGGAGGAGGTCAACGCGAAGATGGAAGCGATCATGGTGCGCGCCTATCGGGATGTGCGGACGATGGCGAAACGCGAAAACGTCGATATGCGGCTCGCCGCCCACCTTATCGGCGTCAAACGCGTCGCCGATGCCAGCACCCTGCGCGGCATCTACCCGTAACTCCTGGTCGTCCTCCCTACAGAAATCGTTGCGAGCCGCAGAGATAGTCTCTGCGGCTCGCAGATTGTTGGGCACAAGGAGAGGACGTTGCCACAGCCTTCTGTCCCGCCCGTGCCGGTGGTCAGGGTGACATCGGGAGCAGGGGGAAGGAATGCTATTCTTGTATAACGACGGTGGCCGGAAGCGGGCGCGACTGCTGCCACAGGTATAGTGCGGCGGCGACGGTAGTCAGCATCGCCACCCCAGTCAATACCTGAAAAGCGACCGCCCAGCCTTGTGCCGGATTGTCCGCGATGTGTCCGATCCACTTGCCGGCCAGAATACCTCCGATATAGCCGATGCCGTCGATCCAGCCGCTTGCCGTCGCGCTTCCTTTCTTGCCCCCGAAGTCCATTCCGATGGCTCCGGCCAGCAGCGAATACGGGCCCAGCATGACGAACGCGACCGCGCCGAAGGCGATCAGCGGCAGGGTGGCGGAGTGGCCGAATTTCACATAGGCCAGCGCCAGCAGCGCCGGGATGGAGAGTAGCAGGCCACCGAGGATGATGAGCGCGCGGCCCTTGCGGCCCAGACGATCGCTCAAGAAGCCCGCCAGCAAGACGGAGAAGCCGCCGAACAGAGGAAAGAGCGAACTTGCCTTTGCAGCAGCGCCCTTCGCCATGCCGATGACCTCATGCAGATAGGTCGGTATCCAGTCGTTGAAGGTTTCGCGGACCATCGTAAAGCCAAAAGAGAGGCCGCATACCACCCAGAAGGCCGGATTGCTGAGCAGAGGCAGGAGCAGGTCACGGAGGCTGGTCGGCCCGGCCTGTTTCCCGGCATCCCCGTAGAGATTCGCCGGGTTCGGCGCAGGTTCCGGCTCTCCGACCTCCTGGGGAGTCTCCTTCAGCAAAAACAGGTTGATGACAAAGATGACTCCCAGTACACCGGCGGCGATAAAGAAGACGCCGCGCCATCCGACTCCCTGGCTGAGGAGCTGCCCCAGAAAGAGGCGGGAGACGAAATCGCCGAACAGATAACTGAGGCTGATGACACCCATGATGGTGCCGTAGAGCGAATAGCTGAACCACCGGGAGGAGATTTTGACGAGACCCGCCCAGCCACCGGACTGAACGGCGCGGTTCAACGCCCAGGCCAGCGTAAACATTGGGATCGTACTGCTCATTCCGAAAAAGAGAGTGCAGAGGATGGCGCCGCCCATGCCGAGGAGAAAAATCTTCTTGCCGCCCAGGTAGTCGGCGTTGGAGCCGTTGATGAACTTCCCGGCGGCGTAGAAGATCAGGCCGATCGAATTGATGTCACCGATACGCTCCTTGTTAAGACCGATTTTGCCGAACTCCTCGATCAACGAAGACGTGGTGACAGAGAGGTGGACACGGCAGAGGTAGTAGCCCGCATAGCCGATGAGCAGGAGGGCGATGGTGAGGAGCTGCCGTCTGCTTAACGGTGCGGAAGGCACAGCGCCATCGGTAGGCAACTTGACGGGTGCGGTCGGTTCAGCCAAGGTCGGTCTCCTTTATCATAGTAGGACTGTCGAGGCCGGATGAACATCCAGAGAAGTCTGTGTCAAACCGGGTGAAAATATCCCCTCTATATCCGCGGCCTGAAGGGCGCCCCGAAGGCAAACATTGACGGCATCTCCGTCATAAACTGTCGTTCCCGCCATGTCGAACACCACAAGTTGTACGTTCATGTCCGTTTCCTCCAGCATCTCTGTCGTGCCGCACAGCAGCGTCCAGGCGTACGCGATAGTGTTGGAGCCCTGGCACGTCGAGGCCTGGAATCTTGGCCGAGTCGTCCCAGAGACGCAGACGCACGGACGCCGCGTAGTGCGGATTGGCCTCGAACGCTTGCACCTCGGCAGAGTCGAACGGTCCTCCCTGCAGCGCGAGGCTCTGTCGTGAAGCGGGTGAGAGCCGGATCAGATAGCTGGGGTCGGTCGCGCAGAGATAACGCTTCGCGGCGACATGCAGTCGAACGGGTTCCGTCACTTCCTCGCCGAACCAGCGGCGCAGCCAGGCTTCCCCGGCGGCCTCATGTCGCGCGTCAGCGCCCTGATCCGCGACGTCCTCCGCCTCGCCATGGATCAGGTGCCCGATATCGTGCAGCAGGGCAGCGACGACAAGCGCGTCCGACGCCTTCGCCTGTTCGGCCAGATGAGCCGTCTGCAACGCGTGTTCTAGCTGCGAGACAGGCTCTCCGAAATAGGCATCCGCACCCCGCTCCGCAAAGAGCGCAAAAACATCGTCTATGATCGTCAAGCTTCTTACCTTTGTTTCTCTCGGTCACTTGAAGGGGAACACATTCCAGTGTCGTGCCCATGTATAGATCTGTCCTAAGAATACCTGATTTGTGGTACACGGGCTGCGGCTTTTGGCGGCCTTGAACAACCCTTAACACAAATTTAAACTTCGGGAGGAGGCGTTTTCGCAGGAGCCTCGGTCCTATAGCGGACGTTCGACACAATGACATCGAACGCTATCGCAACCGGGCGATGCGCCATAGTATTACTATGGCGCAACAATTATCGCACGATCCTGCGGCCTCAAAAGAGATCAAAATCGACATGGAGTTCAGACGATAATTGTTGCGTGTGGCCTAAGTTCCTCCTTACGATGGTTTCAGATGGAAACGGAAACCGCAGCGCCTGTGGATCTCTCCCGTATGTTCATGCCTCCGACTTTTGCAGATGCACAATCGTGCCCAGGGCATCGGAGGCGGTGAGGCGCCCGATCGCTCCGGTGCTATAGACGGCTGCCAGCACCGTGCCGGAAGGGTCGAGGAGAAAACCGGTTGCATGCAGGTAGTTCTTCTCCGCGTTGAAAAATGCTCCCGTCTGCGCGGCGACCTCGTGAGCCGGCAGGCCATAGGCGACGGGGAAAGTGAGCTTTTCCGCATCGATCATCTTTTGGGCATCTTCCTGCGGGTCCGCAGAGACGGCGACGACTTTGACCTTGATCTGTTCGAAAGAGCGAATCCGCGCCTGATAATCAGCCAACTGCTGATGGCAGACCGGTCACCACACTCCGCGATAGACGAGCAGAACACAGTAGGATCCGGCGGACTCCTGTGGGAAAGCTTGCATGCTGCCATCGGTAAACCGGAAGACCATTTTCGGGAAACGATCGCCTGCATCGAGGCGTTTGGTTTCAAGTCGAGCCATTTCATTTCTCCCCTCGATAACATCACCGCCCATAGTTCTTGACCGCGGAACTGATTCTGGATACGCAGTCGTCTGGGTTTGGTTACACCGCGCTGTGAGGATCTCTCTACTCCGCTCAGCATGAGAGTTTCACTTCGACAGCATCCGTCTCTGGAGACGTTGAGGAACGTGTTCCGGCATGGGGAACCCTCCGCAGACAGTCGAGGCAGCCCTGGTCCTGCACAGACCTCTCCCTCTTTTGCTGACGTGTTGTTTGTGGGATTCCATCCAACCTGGAATCTGGTTAAGTTTCTGGCGCTGGGCCTCGGATGCCTCATCGCGCTGCTGGCACCGAGTTACCGGCGTGGTCGCATTCGCGAACGCTATGCGGAATGGGGCCGGCTCTTACTCTAAAGAGGCAAAGTAGTCAAATCCTCTCCTCCCACGCTCGACCATCCTGCGCATTATTGCCGTCGTTCTGGGCGGGTTGACGCCGCTGCAGAATGGTCGCGGATGTCGCTGTCGGGGTCGGCACTCCCGCGTCGTACAGGTTCGCCTTAATCCGTTCCAATATCGCTGAGACCGTCCGTACTTCCACCGCTTTGGTCGGCGCAGCCCAGTAGAAGAGATGCCAGGTCAAT
>JBBQPO010000100.1:0-19078 GCA_038217285.1 Chthonomonadales bacterium | reverse complement strand
AGGCCGAAGAGCAGTTCAAGGAGATGCAGACGGCCTACGATGTGCTTTCCGACTTGGACAAACGCAAGAAGTACGACCAGTTCGGGGCGAACTGGGAGCAGATGCAGGCGGGCGGCGGAGGTCCGCGCCCAGGCGGGCCAGCGCCGGGATCGCCCGGCAGTCCCTTCGTGAACGTCGATATGGGGGGGGATGGACGCGGGTTTCAGGACTTTATCGAGGAGATTTTCGGGCAGAATGCGGGCCGATCCGGATTCGCGCCTCCGCGTCCGGGTGGACCTGCCGAGGACATCGAATTCAGCCTGGATATCACGCTGGAAGAGGCGTTCAAAGGCGCGTCGAAGTCGGTGAATGTCACCGTTGAGGATGTCTGCACCGAATGCGGTGGCACCGGACAGAAACGCAACAGCCAGGGCCGCTTCGACCTTGGAAAGGGCAACGCCTGTCCGCGCTGCCGGGGCCGGGGTCGCACGGAGATGCCGCGTTCCGGGCAGGTGACCATTCCGGCGGGGGCCTGGGACGGCCTGCGCTTGAAGCTCTCCGGGCAGGGTCCAACCGATGCAAGAGGGCGGCGCGGTGACCTGTTCGTGCGCCTCCATATTCTACCGAATGCCCGTTTCGAGCGCGACGGACAGGATCTCTATTTCGACCTGTCCCTCCCTTACACGGTCGCGGCGCTGGGCGGGGAGGCGACCGTGACGACAGTAACGGGGCAGAACCGCGAGTTGGTAGTGCCCAAGGGCCTTCAAAGCGGACAGAAGATGCGTCTGACCGGACAGGGTATGCCAGCGCTGCAGGAGCGAAAATTGGGCGATGCCTTTGCGCGCATCAAGATCACGGTCCCGCGTGATCTGACCGACCAGGAGCGCAGTCTACTGGAACAGTTGGCGGCGCTGCGCAACGACCCGATTAAGGCCGCAAAGTAACGCGCTCCTCTGCGGGTCAGGATGCGAACCTGTTTTTGGTACACGGATGGTGTTGGAGCGAGAGGAGTGAGACTCATGTCCGCGCACGATAAGAGCGAACCAGTCTATATGATCGGCATTGTGGTGAACCTCACCCAGATGCACGCACAGACGATTCGGCTTTATGAAAAACTGGGTCTGGTGACGCCGCAACGCAAAAACAAGAATCGACTCTACTCCGAATCCGATGTGGAACGTCTGCGCCAGATCCGCCGTTTCACGCAGGAGATGGGCGTCAATCTCGCTGGCGTCGAGGTGATACTCGATCTGCTGCGACGCCTGGAAGAGATGCAGAGTGAGCGGGATGCCCTTGCCCGTCACTCCGAGGAGATCGAACAGCGAGTGCGTGACTACCTCGCGCAGACGGGCGGTAAGTTCCCTTGACTGGATCAGATGGAGCCTTTACCGCCCGGTCGGCCTCCCCTGGATCTGATCCTGGCAATGGAGGAGATCGAGATTCGCCGTATCGGACCGCCGCCGATCATTCTAGCGCCTCCGCCGCGCCAACTGACGGCGGCCCCGTCCGCACCGAACCGCCCCCCGCGCCGACGTAAATCTCCTTCCGATTAGCGAGGGGATAAATTCCTTTGCCAGAGCCTTCGGCTGAAATCCTTCGCTTCCGCGCGAAGGATTTGTGATCTCCTCCGCTTACGACCGCCTGCGCGGGATCTGTCCCCGGTTGTTGCGGAATTTTTGAGAGCGAGTGATAAATCCGAAACTGAATACGTTTGTCAGACGTAAAACTTTCTGACCCGCAGTCACTTTTTTGTGAACCCGGGTATAATGGAAGCAGACAGATGTTCTGCAACGTGATGTGCTCCGATTTCGAGGTCTCTGGGGTACTTGATACCTCGGTACAAAAAGTTTTTGTTGTGCGTAGTATCGACGATGGTCCGCACGACCGGGCTATTTACGAAGAGAGTGAGGCGTAGACGTGCAGAAACTTGCGGAGGTCTGTGTCCGGCGGCCTGTATTCGCGACGGTGTTGATCCTGACACTCGTCGTCATCGGCGCATTCAGCTATTTTCGGCTCGGCGTGGACCGGTTCCCGAAGGTCGACTTTCCAATCGTTACTATCACCGTGCGCGAGGACGGCGCGTCCCCGCAGGAGATGGAGACCGACGTCGTCGATAAGATCGAGGAGGGCGTCAACACCATCAGCGGTATCGATACGCTCAGCTCCACGTCCTTCGAGGGTCTGGCTATCGTGGCCGTCTCGTTCAACCTGGAGAAGCCGATCGATGTCGCCATCCAGGAGGTACGCGACAAGGTCAGCGGCGTCATTCCGCAACTTCCCGTAGACGTCAAGACCCCGGTCGTGGACAAAGTCGATCCGGACGCCTCCCCTATCCTGCAGCTCGCCCTCTCTTCCCCCGGCAACATTCGCGATACGTCGGAGTATGCCGACAAGGTGCTGCGGCGACAGATCGAGAGCATCAACGGCGTCGGGCAGGTGCTGCTGATCGGTACGCGTAAACGGCAGATCAATATCATTCTCGATCCGTCCCGATTGAAAGCCTACAACCTCACCTCGGCGGATGTGCAGCGGGCGCTCCAGTCGCAGAACATTCAGGTGCCGGGAGGTACGGTCGATCAGAAGACTCGTGAGTTGACGCTGCGCACCAAAGGTCGCCTGGAGTCCCCGGCCGCTTTCGACGATCTCGTGATCAAAAAGCAGGGGCCGACTCCTATCCGGATCCGCGATGTCGGACGGACGGAGGACGGCGTCGAGGAGCCCCAGACCAGCGCCACGTTGAGCGGTAATCCGACGGTCCTGCTCTCGGTTCGCAAGCAGTCCGGACTGAATACAGTCGCCACCGTGGACGCCATTCTGGACAAGCTCAAGGACATCAACAAGGCGCTCCCCTCGGGATACAGCATCCGCGTTGTGCGCGATCAGTCGGAGTTCATTCGCGCCAGCGCCAACGCCGTCAAAGAGCATCTCATCGTCGGCAGCATCCTGGCCGCCCTGGTGGTTCTGGTCTTCCTCTGGAACTGGCGCACCACCCTTATCTCGGCCCTCGCCATTCCGGCCTCCATTATCAGCACCTTCGCGGCGATGTACATGCTGGGCTTTACGCTCAACAGCCTGACGCTGCTGGCTCTGACGCTGTCGGTCGGTATCGTCATAGATGACGCCATCGTCGTCCTCGAAAACATCTTCCGTATCATCGAAGAGAAGGGCATGAACCCGTTCGAAGCGGCGATCGAAGGCACACGTGAGATCGGCCTCGCCGTTCTGGCCACGACTCTGTCCCTGATCGCAGTCTTCCTGCCGGTGGCCTTCATGTCGGGCATCGTCGGACGCTTCCTGAACTCCTTCGGAATGACGATGGCGTTCGCCATTGCGGTTTCGCTGCTGGTCTCCTTCACACTGACACCGATGCTCGCCTCCCGCTGGATCAAGCCCAAAAAGGTGGACGCAGAGGCCTCGGAAACCTCCGATGGAATGCCTGTGAGTGATGAATCCGGCCATGGCAAGGAGGCGAAGAACGCGACTTCCAAAGATTCCGGTTTCTTCCGCCTCATCGACATCGTCTACACCGCCCTGCTGCGCTTTGCGATGCGGTACCGCTGGATTATTGTGCTCGCCTCCCTGGCCGCGCTCTATAGCATCGGGCCGCTCGGGGCGATCGTCCCCAAGAACTTCCTCCCGGACGACGATCAGGGGCAGTTTCAGATCACGGTGCGCGCTCCAGAAGGCACTAGCCTGGAGACGACCCAGTCGCTCGCCGGCCGGATCGCCGAGGACACCCGCAAACTGCCCGGCGTGGACTATACCGTCGTCACCATCGGCGACAGCACGCAGCAGACCCATAACCTCGCCAACATCTTCGTGAAGCTGAAACCGGTGGCGCAGCGTGACGCGAGCCTCACCCAACAGTCGATCACGATCATGGCCCGCGATAAGGTTCTGCCCCAGTACGGCTCTCTGCGCACCAGCGCCGGTCAGATAGCGGAGTTCTCGACGGGCGCGCCGCCCGCCACGGTCATCTACTACCTGAGCGGCCCAAACCTGGACAAGCTGACGGAGTACTCGACCAAGATTTTGGAGCAGTACAAGAAAGTGCCCGGCATCGTGGATGCCGACTCGTCGCTGATTATCGGCAAGCCCGAACTTGGTGTCAACATCGACCGGCAGCGTGCCGCCGACCTCGGCGTCTCCGTCTCCGACATTTCCAACACGCTCCGGCTCATGGTCGGCGGCGCAAAAGTGACGGACTACTACGAGAACGGCGAGCAGTACGAGGTGCATCTGCGCGCCGACCTGCCCTTCCGCAACGATGCCAGCGTGATTCAGCAGATGACCGTTCCCACCTCGGCGAAGGACGGCACGCCCGTTACGCTCGATCAGGTGGTCAAGCTGACGAGCGGGACCGGGCCGTCGCAGATCACCCGACAGAACCGGCGGCGTAACGTCCTGCTTACCAGCAACGTCCTGCCCAGCTACTCGCAGGCGGAGGCGGCGGCCAGGTTAGGCCAGATTATCGCCGACCTGCACATGCCGCCCGACTACACGTATGGCGCGTCCGGAACTTCGAAAGAGCTGATGAAAGCGGGTAGCGCCTTCCTGGCGGCCTTCCTGCTGGCGATAATCTTCATGTACCTGGTGCTCGCCGCGCAGTTCGAGTCGTGGGTCCATCCGATCACCATTCTCATCGCCCTGCCGCTCACGGTGCCGTTCGCGCTGCTGGCGATTGTCGTCTTCCACCAGTCGGTCAATATCTTCACCGTGCTCGGCATGCTGGTGCTGTTCGGCGTCGTCAAGAAGAACGGCATCTTGCAGGTTGACCATACCAACCACCTGCGGGCGCAGGGTATGAACCGCTACGACGCTATCATCCAGGCCAACCGGGACCGTCTGCGTCCGATCCTGATGACGACCGTCGCGTTCGTCGCCGGAATGGTTCCGCTGGTCCTCTCCAACGGCACGGGCGCGGCGACCAACAAGGGCATCGGCTACACGGTCATCGGCGGGCAGACCTTCTCGCTGCTCCTCACCCTGCTCGCAACGCCCGTCTTCTACTCCCTGTTCGACGACGCCCTGGTCCTCTTCCAGAAGGTTCGGGATCGTATCTTCCACCATTAAGGCCAGTCACGTACGTGAAGTCACGTGCAGGGGATTCCGCTACGGGCGGCGAAATAGGGAACGCTGGATTATGACGTTCCGCCGAGGCGGCAATGTGCTCTTACCGTTTTTCAAGGAGACACTCTCAATGCGCACACTCCCCATGACCGACACGCTCTACGACTATCTGCTCGCCGTCAATCGCCCCCTGCCTGATCTCTTTGCGCGTCTGCGAGAGGAGACGCTGCAACTGCCGAACGCAATGATGCAGATCTCGGTGGAGCAGGGCCGCTTTATGGAGCTGCTCACCCAGCTTATCGGGGCGAAGAAGGTGCTGGAAGTGGGAGTCTTCACGGGGTATAGCGCCCTGACGGTCGCCATGGCGCTGCCGGAGGACGGCAGGCTGATCGCCTGCGATGTCAGTGCGGAGTGGACTTCCATCGGGCGAAAATACTGGGAGGAGGCGGGAGTCGCGCACAAGATCGACCTGCGGATCGCCCCGGCGCTCGAAACCCTCGATAGCCTGCTCGCAGCGGGACATGCAGGAACCTTCGATTTCGCCTTTATCGACGCCGATAAGCCGAACTACGATGCCTACTACGAGCGCATCCTGCGGCTCCTGCGCCCGAACGGTCTGATCGCCATCGACAACACGCTCTGGAGCGGAAAGGTAGCAGACGAGGCGGTGCAGGACGAAAGCACCATCGCTCTGCGCGCGCTCAACGCCAAGTTGTGCGCCGATCTGCGCGTGACCCTGAGCGTCCTGCCGGTCGGAGACGGCCTGACGCTGGCCATGAAACGCTCTTGATCATTCGGGTCACAAGAAACGCAGGCAGGAAACGGCCACTCCCTGGCGAAACTATCGGGGTCAGTCCTCTCCGAATAGAAGGGGACGATTAGAATCTGATAGGAGCATACCGATGACTGAGAACGCAGCCGTGCGTGTGCTGGTGTGGGATGAGAACCCGCCCCATGCCCCGAAAGAGGTCTATCCCGACAGCATCAACGGCGCCATTGCGCAGGGGCTGAATGCGTCGGGAAGCGGCGGAATTTCGGCGAAAGCCGCCAACCTGGACGATCCCGAGCAGGGCTGCTCCGAAGAGGCTCTGGCAGCGACGGATGTGCTGATCTGGTGGGGCCATGCCCGCCATGGGGCGGTCACAGAGGAGACGGCGCAACGCGTCTTCCGCCACGTTCATGAGCGCGGAATGGGATTTATCGCGCTGCACTCCGCCCACTACTCGAAGACGCTGCAGTGGGTGCTCTCCTGCACAGGGCACCTCAAAGGCGGCTGGCGGGAATTGACCCCGGCGGATACGGAGGAGATCACCGTCTGCGCGCCCAGACATCCTATCGCGCAGGGCGTCTCCGACTTCGTACTGCAACGCGAGGAGATGTACGGCAACCCGTTCGATGTCCCGCCGCCGCTCTGCCTCGTCTTCCAGTCCTACTTCCCGCAGGGCGGAGAGTACTTTCCCGGCGGCGCGTGCTGGACCGTCGGCACAGGCAAAGCCATAGGATTCACGTCAGGCCCCGGCAAGGGTGTCGGCGAGGGCGAAGGCGTGGGACGAGTTTTCTATTTCCGGCCCGGCCACGAAACCTATCCGACCTACTTCGATCCCAACGTGCAGCGCGTTCTGCACAACGCAGTTCTCTGGTGCGGTCACCGGTCGTAGGGCGTTGCCCCCACCCCAGCCCTCCCCGCTTGCAGGGAGGGAGGAGACCCCACCCCAGCCCTCCCCGCAAGCGGAGAGGGAGCCCACTCGAAGGCGAGCCGAAAGACCGATTCCATCAGGGCGTCCCAGGTGAAGTAGCAGGAGGGTAGATCCTCCAGCGAAACCAGGCGGACGCCCTGTGATTCTGTTCCAGTAGGCAGAGAGTCCAGGGTTTCCACCGCTGCGACATAGGTTGGGACGATCTGTGCCGCTCCTGTGTCGGTCTCTGTCATCAGATAGTGCCCCATCAGATGTAGGGGGCCGACTGTGCCGCCGATCTCCTCCCACACTTCACGTCGTGCCGCCTGCTCGGGAGTTTCACCGGCTTCGAGCCTCCCGCCGGGAATGCACCAGCCGCGCCCGGCAATATCCGCGAGCACGAACTTTCTCTCCGAGAGCGCGAATACGAGCGCCGCCTTCACGGGCGCCCCGGCAGGCAGGTCTGTTCCTACCCCCAGGAAGGTGGCCTGCGTCCGTCCCCACATCACGATAGGAAACTCCATGTGTCTGCTCCCTATGGCTTCAGGGCGTCCAGGAAGGCTCCTGGATGCACATAACGGGTGTGGTAGGTCTTCCAGTCGTCGGCATGGCGGCGATAGACAGGATCGTCTTCCAGTGTGGCAGGCGGCCTGACATAGTCGTGCATGTTATGATCGGGCAGCGGGATGACCGTGGTCGGGAAGGCGGTGTTGAAGTTGCCGTCTTTTACCCACCCGTCCCCGATCAACACGTAGTCGCGCACCATTCCGGAGGCGGGAGCCGCCTGCTCCGGGAAGCGCAGGGAGAGCTCGTCGCCCGAGTTCATGATGACATACCGGTCGTCGATGCCGCTGAGAAGTGGAAGGACATCGCCGAAGCGAGTGTAGTAGCCTTCGAGGTCGAGCCAGCGGGGGGCGGTGCCGCTCAAGCGGGTATAGTCGGGCATATCCGGCTGCGTGGGATCGGTTGTTTTCAGTGCCGACCAGCCCCGGAAATGCAGGTTGGCGGCTGACGGCGCGAGGCGAGTCTCGCGGCGTGGCGTCGTATCCGGCAGAATGGTCGCCCAGGCGATGTAGTCCCAGTAGATCTCCAGATTGGTCCGCAGGCGCATCTGATGCGGAATACCCGGCGCGAACAGTCCGGAGATGTCCAGGAAGACCGTCTTGATTTTACCCTCCGGGAAGCCGAGGCCGGGTTTGGCCACTTTCCAGCCTCCCCGGCCGTCCGGTATCTCCAGGCTAAGCCCTCGCGGCGGGACGTGGTGGCCCTGACTGAGCGCGAGATTGATGTTGCTGTCGGTCGGGCGCAGCCAACCCGTCGCGACGAGCGCCAGCGGCCTGTCGGTGGGAGCATCAGACGGCAGGTCGATCTGTACGAAGTGATCGCGGGCGACGCCCTGGTACTGCCCATAACCGAAGGTCGCGAGGTATCGCCCGTCCCGTTCCCGCACGATGTCGGTCACGTCGGTGCCCGTGTCGTCGGTGGCATGGGCTATCGGACGAGCTTTCGTCGTCGTGTAGATCTTGAGCGGAGGCTGCTTTGGCACAGAGAACCGCTCGTCTACCCAGATGTCGGTATCTGTGGGATGGTCTACCGTCGTCAGCGCGAGATAGTCGAAGAAATGGGTTTCCCAGAGATCTGCCGTGATGCGCAGGTCGTAGTAGCCATCGTGAGGGACGAGCTGATCGCGGCGGATTTTGACCCAGTCCTGTGTCTGCCCGATGCCTGCCGTGCCCTGCGCATTGATGCGCAGGCCGAGCGGCGAGCGCCAGATACAGTCGGTCACGAGGCTCATCTGCTTGCCGTCCCAGGCAAACAGCCACGGACACGAGGTGTCGATGTTGCGCTGAGAGACGATATAGCCCGCATTGGTCTTGAGGTCGGGCTGGAACTCGGCCTGGGACGCGCCGTTGGTCCAGAGCAATCGAACCACATCGGCCTGCGGATTGTCACCCAGTCCGAAATGGAGCGCAGGCCCGTTCACCGTAACCTTCTGATAGAGCAGGCCCGCCCGTACTGCGGCCTCACTTCCGACTCCAAAAGGATTGATCCGGTTGTCGCCGGACTCGTGGCCCTGTTTATCCACGGCGAAAAACTTTGATCGAGTACGCAGTGTCGTCCAGTGATAGCTCTTCTTGCAGCCATTGACCAGGCGAACGGGTTTCCCTTTGGCATCGAGCCCGATCAGATCCGGAAGGCCGTTGGCCGTCGTTTCGTCCACATCCCACACCGCCTCGTCGAGGAGGGTTGTCAGCGGGTCGAGTCTGCCCTGGGCGTTCCCAAGGAAGAGCTTCGTGCCCGTGTCGCCGGAGACGATCAGATCGACCGCGCCGTTGTTGTCCAGGTCGGACCAGAGCAGGCGCACACTGGTATCGTGGGCCGCCTCCGTGCGCAGCGCGATCTCCACCTGGTCCCACGCGCTCTTGTCCGGTCGCAGCGAGAGGCGCACAATCGAGCCGGTTTCCAACAGAGCCACGATGTCCATCGTGCCCCGCCGGGTCGGGTCGGCAACGCTGATGGCGGTCACCTTGCCAAGGTCCGTGGGCAGATTTTTCCACTGTCGGAACTTCCCGCCCCGCAGGTTTTCAAAGGCGGCGAGACGGCCCTGCCCATCGACGATCACGGCATCGCCGTCTCCATCGTTGTCGAGATCGGCCCAGGCGAAGGCGCGCAGGCCGTCGATACCGGCGAATGGGTGGGTTGGCTCCCAGGTGCCATCACTGTTGTTTTGCAGCACCGTCGGGGTTCCAAGCGGGGATCCGAGCACGATGTCGAGATCACCGTCCGCCTCGATGTCCACCGCCCAGGCGCCGGTATAGACGCCCTTTGTCACGGTGTCAGAGAGCTTGGTACGGGCCGTGACATCCACGAACGTATGCTTCTGTGTCTGCTCGTAGAGCCGAAAACCGCCTGCCCCGGCCATCGCGATGTCGGGCAGAAAGTCGTAGGTAAAATCCTGGATCAGCAGGCTATTCGGCAGCGGCGAGAGAGCGGCAGCCCCTCCCGGAAAGGGCAGGCTCTGCAGGAGGAGGCCGTCCGACCCAATGATCTGCACCGTTGTGCCGTTCGCCAGCAGAGTCACCGCTGAGCCTTCCGCATGCGCTGCGATCGGCACCCGGCTGCTCATGAAACTCTGCGCGACTGCGGGGGAGATTTCCGGTACCAGGGTGAAGGTCCGCGCCTGGGTCCACTTGCCCGTCTGCGTACCGGGAAGGGGTTGGGCCGTAAAGGCCAGAGATCCGTCCGGAGTGGCGGGGGTGGGCGAGGGCGCCTGCATCTTCACCGGCATCTCAGGCAGACGGGCGATCGCTTTTTCCTCGACGGCGGCAAGGGCCTGTTTAGAAGCCGGCGCCGGCTTCATGAGATTGACGAAGTAAGCTGTCGGTACGCCGACCGCCTGCGGGCTGTTTCCTGCCAATGCCTGCTCCAGCGTGGTAAGATGCTCTCGCGCAGCCGGAGGAACGAGGTCAATATGCTGTTTGACCCGGTCGACCAGTAGGCGCAGTTGGCGCAGATCGCCCGTGTCGGCGGCGTCCTGCACCACATACACCAGGAACGCGATGTTATCGGGGCGTGCTTCCAGCAGCTTCTTGTGGAGTTCGACAAGTTCCGATTTACCGTTCGGCTGCGCCTCCACAATTTTGCTGAGAGTGTAGAGCGCCTGCGCGTTTTTAGGATCGAGGATCACCGCGCTGTGCAGAAGCGTCAGGGCCAGCGGCGTGTTGCCACGTTTTTGTTCGAGCACGGCTTTCAGCATCACGATGTTGCTGTTGTTCGGCAAGAGGGTTCCGGCTTTATCGAGGGCATCCGCCGCCTGCACCAGATCGGCCTCGCGCAGGTAGACCAGGCCGAGGGCCGTCCAGATCATCGGTTCGCCGGGCGCAACCTTCGCCGCATTCGTCAGATTGGCGAGAGCCTCCTTGTCCGCGCTGACGTTCGCCGCGATGACCCCGGTATAAAACCCGGAAATCGCCTGCGCATACTGCGGTGTGCCGGGGAGAGGCGGTGCAGGCGGGTTGAAGGCAGTCCCACCATTCCCGGCATCACTGGACCCTCCTTTGCCGCAACTGCAGCCCCCCGGTCCCAGGACCAGCGCGGAGATCAGAAGCAGTAGGAGCAGAAGAGAAAGCGGTACACGGCGGAACAAAGTAGTGCTGGTCGTCATAAAGAGTTGCCAGAAACCTTTCACAAATTGGCCTACTTCGTGGTCAACGCAGCGGGCCGAACAGGGTAGGACTTGCCGCCGCATTATACTAGACGAACCTTAAAATTTGATTAAAGACTTGATGGGGTCAGCAATCCTCCCGCGACATGGCCGACGATTTCGGAACGAAAGAACGCATTTGAGACAGACCAGAGCGAGCACGGCGCGCCGATCAACGCGGTCGGCGACCATATCGGCTCAGAGATTTAAGCAGGAAACCCTCTTTCCAACGCCGAATATAATTTACGGCATCGATGCAGTCGGCACGGTGGAACTCTCTTTAGGGAAGGAATATGGCAGGTATGAAAACAAGGTTGATTTCGCACAATCTTCTTACGCGCGGCGTTGCGGCGGCGGCTATCGCTCTTTCGAGTGTTGCGGTAGGGGCGCAGAGCATTAACGTTTCGACTGGCTTCGATGCCAGTAACACTGTGATCGGTTCCGGTGCGCAGCCCGACGCGCACTGGACAAAAAGCATCGGCGGCGCAGCCCAGACGGTCTATCCGAACAATGCCGACTCTTTCAATGGCTGGCTCGCAAATGACTCCAATTCCGTATGGATTGCCAACGACGCGAATCTTACAGATCAGGGACCCACTCCATATTCGTTCTCGACCACGTTCAATCTGTCCAACCCCGCAGGTGCCTCCCTTTCAGGTGGCTGGGCGATAGACGACACGGGGACTCTGAGCCTCAATGGAAACGTTATCTCTACGCTTGGCGGCAGTGTGTGGGGTTCACTGACCTCCTTTAGTGTACCGGCAGGCAGCGCGTTCTTCAATCCCGGAGTGAACACCCTTACGATGACGGTGACCACTACAGACCGATTCTTGGAAGGCGTTCGTCTTCGGGGAACGGTAAACGCGCCAGGCACCACACCGGAACCCGGCAGCATCGCCCTCCTTACAGGCGTGGGCCTCTCTGGCGGCCTCTTCCTGAAGCGCCGCAAACGTGCCATGCGCTGATCGCATGCACCAAACGACCAAACAAGCCGGGAGCGACATGCTCCCGGCCTGTTCATGTCGAGACGTCGAGAAAACTCGGCACTCTACTCTACCCCTATGGAATCTTTCATCACCCAGAAGGTTCCTTTGCTATGCGATCCGTCTCATTGTCTGATCCGTCAACTCGAACCGCACTTCCCGGCAAACTCTACAGTTCATCTTCTGGTATTTTTCATAGCCGATACTGGCTGCTCCGCAGGCTCGCCAACAATGCTGCTATTGCATATGTTCGGAAGGCGCTAGCTCGAATACGATGGTTATCTGTGCGGAAGCCACATCGATTTCCGTCGGAATTTCACATTCTGCAGGCTTGCGGAAAGGGATTTCCGTTGGTGAGACTACTGTGAATTCACCCTCATTCAGTTCCCAGATCCCCACGATGCGCGTGCCTGCGGCCTTTGCGAGCACATCTGCCCGCCGCCTGGCGGCCGCGACAGCATTTAACTGCGCGCGGCTCATCGCCGATTGTACTGCAGCGATATTCTCCACCTTACAGCGAACCGACAGAGAAAAAGTCGTTCTCTTGCTGAGTTCTCCAAGCAAGAGCTTGAATCGGGTTAAGTCGCGAACATAAACATTGAAGCTGCCCGTATAATTCGTCAGAGTTTTACCGTCACGGTAGACCTGGCCGCTCTGCCCACCTGAACCATATACAGTGCCGCTCTTTGTATCGAAGGGCTTTACGGCTGTCTCTAACTGCTGCTTCAGATCGCGCTGCTTCTTCTCCACCTCCTCCAAGGACACGCCTTCCACCTGATAAGGCACTTCTATGGTCGCCGAATCAGGTTTTGCTCTCCCATATCCTGTGCGCACTATCGTCATTCGGCGTGCCTGTGCATGGCTGGTCTTTACGCTGTCCGTTGGTCGCCTGTCCGCCTTCGCCGTCGGCGTGGAAGTCCCCTGGGCTGCGGTGAGCACCACCAGCATGAGAGATCCTGTGAGTCGAAAAGAAGAGAGGTTCATGATCGCATCTCCTGGTTTGAAAAGAAAGGAACGCATTCTCGTCTTTAACGCTTCGCTTGCCTGTATTGTGACATTTATACCTTTCCAAGGTGACCATGGCCACGCGCCTAAAATAGCGCGGGCATGTCACGTTCTTTTCTGCATTGCTGTGACACCCTTCCCCCATTGCCCTCGTATTTTAGGTATATAGGGCAGAGCGGCAAACACATCAGGAGAAGCAAACCATGCGAGAGACGCCAGCAAAGAGATGGGTACACAAGGGCGAATATCGTGGCCTGGTTGTAAAAAGGATCTTATGGTGCGCTGCGGGAATTATCGGGGTGGTTATTTATGTCGCTTTCAACTGTTTGATCAACTATTCTCCTTCCACCCCGACGCCAACAGTCGTCGACAACGCGCCGTTTCATCCAGGCATCTTCGGATGGGCATTGATAATTATAGGGGTTATTATAGCGATCGTGCTTTTGCTGTTAGAGTTGAGTCAGATTTTTGGCTTCGTATACGAATGTTTCAAAGCAGGATCAGGAGTCGAATCGGTTCGCCTCATTACGCCTCGCAATCACCACCCTGCTCCCTCCGAAGAGTGTCTTGTGCGTCCCTCCGATCTCCCACCCTCCCAACAGCAGGCCGAGCTCCTCCGCCCCGGTCAGTCGGGCCAGGAGACGCCCCCGGAGGAACTGCTCCGAGCCACTTGTGGGCAGGATCGGGAAGGTTAAGGCGAAGCGGGACCTGCTCAGTGAACCTACCAACGGGAAAATTAGTTGTCGTCGGACGGGAAGGATAACTGTCGCTCAACACCGCATAAGAAGAGCATGATCAAAGTGAATAAAATGGTGCGATCCACGCGAGCGCTCTGGCCCGTCGCGCTGCTGATCGGCGCGCTGATGCCGTATAGCGGCGAGTTGAGGGCTGCTGCGGCTAATGTCGACGCCGGGACTACAACCCGCAACCCTGCGGATACCTCGCTCAATGCCGCAGTCGTAAAGATTTTGTCCAGGCATTTCCATAAAGACGGGCCGGGAGCTGCCGTACTTATCACCGACAACGGCGTGGTGAAACTCATGCAGTGTTACGGCATAGCCGACGCAGCTGGCGAAAAACCGATCACTCCCAGTTCGGTGTTCGATCTGGCGTCGATGTCCAAGCAGTTCACTGCTGCGGCGGTGCTGCTCCTGATTTCCGATGGCAAGTTTGCACTGTCCGATTCGGTCCGCAAAGTGCTTCCCGATTTCAAAGTGCCTGTCAGGGGACGCGAAGTCACTGTGGCCGATCTGGTGTACCACCTTTCGGGCCTCGCCAACTATACCAGCGATGATTGGGATGGGACCGATGAAGAGTTTCAGAAATTGACCCCGTCCGCCCATCTGCAATGGATAAATCACACCAAATCTCATAGGGCGCCGGGCGTGCAGTGGGAATACAACAACAGCGGGTATGTCCTCCTGGGGCTCATTGTGGAGAGAACTTCAGGCATGTCTTATTCGGATTTCGTCAAAACGCGTCTTTTTGAGCCAGCGGGGATGAGCAGCAGCGTGGTGCACGACAAAATCGCTCTTCATCTCAAGGTCCCCAACCTCGTCCAGGGCTATAAGGTGAAGAAGGGGGAGGCTTCGAAATCTTCGGAATGGACCCAAATCACCGGCGATGGGAATATACTCACGACGATTACCGACATCGCCCGTTGGGATAACGCCCTGCGGCACGACAAAATTCTTACCGCCGCTCAGAAGAAACTGGCCTGGGCCTCCGGTCGTCTGGACGATGGCAGCCCGATTGACAACGAGGGCGATGGCTATGGGTTCGGCTGGAATACGGATTTGAAACTCGGAATGGTCTGGCACGTCGGTTCCTGGATGGGAACCTCCACCTGTATCCGGCGCTACCTCAATTCCGGCATCACCATTGCGGTCCTGAGTAACGATGAGAATGTGGATGCCAACGCCATCGTGAATGAGATTGACATCGCGAATGATGAAGCAAAGGCAGCGGACAAAAGTACGATCTGATTGGGTCAGCGTACAGTTAAATAAGCCTTCATCTTCTCGAATTTTTTAACGCCGATGCCGGGAATCTGCAGCATATCATCCGTCGTCTGGAACGTTCCGGCCGTGCGGCGGTAGGCGAGGATGCGCTCTGCCATCGCGGGGCCAATGCCGGGAATATGCTGGAGTTGAGCGGCGTCGGCGGTATTGAGATTGATTTGGCCCTGCGCGGGGTCGGAGAACTTGCTGGAGGCGTGGCCGCTTTGCCCACCGCTCCTGGCGCTTTTGGAATGGGAGGCGACGCGGGATTCGGTGGGGGTCGTCACGGTGGAAGCCGCCGCCTCGTGTGGAGCGGATCCGCCGGACGACTGCTCTGCACGGGTCGGAATATAGAGTTGACTGCCGTCCACGCACCGGGCGGCGAGATTAACGGCGTCCGGGTTGGCGGACGAGGTAAAACCACCGGCCGCATGGAGGGCCTCGTCGTTACGCGCACCGGGCTTCAGATGGTAGACGCCCGGTTTCTTCACCGCACCCGCGACATGGACGACGATTTCGGAACCAGCCATCTCCGACGCTGTGGAAGAGAGCGCCGGGGCAGTCGCCCCTGGGCCTGCAGAGAGCGGAGGAGAGGCGTTACTGTTGGAAGCCGGCAGCGATTCGCGCACGACAATTCCCGGCGTGGAAACGGATGGGCCGGAGTGCAGAGCGTTCACCCCTACCCAACCGGTCACGATGGCCAGTAACGCCACGATACCGACAGTCTGCCCACGTGTCAGTTGACTCATCTCCGCCTTCCCTGGTTCGATCCGCACAGCCAGGCTCGTCCCCTATCTTGATGGCTTATTCCGCTATGACCAGGGGATATTCCTGCCGATTTGAAACAGAAATCGAGTAAGAGGAAACTGTCGGGTCTGTGTTATTACTTCCAGGCGCGTTCGTACTGCGGCGGGACGGGGATCTGTTGGTGAAGTTCCCTGGCGGCGCGCAGGGGCCAGTGGGGATCTCGCAGCAGTTCGCGGGCCAGGAAGACCATGTCCGCCTGCTCGGTGCGAACGATGGTTTCGGCCTGCTGTGGGGCGGTAATCATGCCGACCGCGCCTGTCGGAATGTCGGCCTCTCGCCGGATCCGCG
The DNA here is from genome assembly GCA_038217285.1 of Chthonomonadales bacterium. GTDB lineage: Bacteria > Armatimonadota > Chthonomonadetes > Chthonomonadales > Chthonomonadaceae > JANXLO01. The sequence goes on along the minus strand of JBBQPO010000100.1, from coordinate 3,066 downwards.
CCGCGAAGGCGGTCTGATACCCCGCGCCGATAGGGATGGCGACGTGCGGCGCGTTCCCGCCTGAGGAGCAGTCGATCAGGTCGACGCCGAGAGATTTGAGGGTACGCGCTAATTCGATGGAATCCTCGATGGTCCAGCCACCTTCCACCCAGTCCGTGACGGAGAGACGCACGAAAAGCGGCAGCCGCTCCGGCCAGACGCGGCGGACCTCCGCAACGACTTCGCGCAGGAAGCGGGTGCGATTCTGGAAACTGCCGCCGTAGCCGTCCGAACGATGGTTGCTGAGCGGCGACAAAAACGAGTTCAGCAGATAGCCGTGGGCGCCATGCAGTTCGATCACCTCGAAGCCAGCCTGTTCGGCTCGCTGCGCCGCCAGGCCGAAGGCGCGAACGATCGCCTGGATACCGGCCTCATCCAGAGAATCGGGGGTTTCGTAGTCCGCATCGAAAGGGAGCGCGCTCGGCCCGACGATAGGGCTCCAGCCGCCCTGCTCCTCCGAGAGCGGCCCACCGCCCTCCCAGGGAGGCGCCGTGCCGGCTTTTCGCCCCGCATGCGCCAGTTGGATGCCTGTCACGGCTCCGTGCTGCTTCACAAACGTGGTGATGCGGTGGAGCATCTCGATGTGGCCCTCCTGATAGAGGCCAAGATCCTGGGGGCTGATGCGACCACGCGCTTCGATGGCGGCGGCTTCCGTAAAGACCAGACCTGCTCCGCCTGCCGCCCTCCCTCCCAGATGCACCAGATGCCAGTCGTTGGCGTACCCATCCTGGCTGCTGTACTGGCACATAGGGGAGACGACGATGCGGTTGCGGAAGGTCGTGCCGCGCAGGGAGAGCGGTTCAAAAAGATGCGTTATGGTCGTTTCCTCCAGGGCGAAAATGTCATCGTCTCTTTTACGACGTGTCGTCGGAAGGAGTTTCACGCCGTGACGGCCCGCTCCTTGACCTCGAAAATCGTTTTTCACCAAACAATCGAAATATATGCGTACGAAGTACAAATATATGACTGGCGACGAAACGAGTTTCCTGTTATCATTACCGTTGTCAGATGGCGGCGTCCTCGCGACGCCCCTGCGCTGTTTCCAGACGCCTCATGGTGCAACCCTCTTCGTATAAATGCCGGACGCCGGTGTCCCCCGCACTACGTCCAGCGGTATCCTTTCGCCCACGCCCAACCGACGTAAACACGCCAGTTCTTAACAGAGCGTGTCGTTCCAGGCGAACCGCGCCGTTCGTAACGGCAGGCTGGCCTCTGATCGAGTTTGGCGCTACGCGGCGATTTTATCGAAATTTGCTAAACGCGATAGTCACGCTCCTGCACCGACGCCAGGAAACAACAGTCGGCAGGGCGCCCGCTACGGTGGAACCGCTTTCTGCATAGATCCAGAGCGGGCAGACTTTATGCAGCACCACGAGGGTTAACCTACAATGAAGACGATGCTTACTATCGGCGACTGGAAACAGTGCGTCCCGATGATCACTTCGGCAGCCGGAAACGGCTGGCGCGTCCTCCATACTGCCCACATCCAAGACATCTGCTGTGCGATCGACGAGACGCCACTCGACCTGATTGCGCTTATAGGCAGCTTTTCCCCTGTCGAATGGGAACGCGCCGCGCAAATAGTATGGAAAGCAGCCCGGGCCGTGCCCATGTTGACATGCGGTTCGGACGCCCATGAGGAGATATTCCGCGCCTTTATGGCGGATGTGCCCACACATCCGACACCTCTCTCCGCGTTGCGCCAGTTGGCCCTGAGCAAAACGCTCACGCTGCTGGAACCTCCGGGTAGCGGCTATACCTCCAGCATAAAAACCGCGCTCGACTTCATCGCAGCCCGCTACACCGAACCCATGACGCTCGACGATGCGGCGCAGGCCGCTTGCTACAGCCGATGCCATTTCTGCAAGGTCTTCAAAGAGCAGATGGGAATGTCGTTCGTCGCCTATCTCTCCGAATTCCGCATCAAACGCGCGGCGGATCTTCTCCTGCACTCCGAACGCGCCGTCACCGACATCGCATTTGAAGTCGGCTTCAACGATCTGTCGCATTTCGAACGCGTGTTCCGCAGTCGTCGCAAGCAGACTCCCACGCAGTTCCGCCAACAGTCGAAACATCCGCTGCAAAACGGGCAATTTCTGCGGGGCAGGAACGCGCAGCCTGTGATATCCTGACTCTATATATTCCGAAGCGAGACAACGCCATGAGTCAGGCTGCACCGGAAACGAATCGCGTGGAACGCCTCGCGATCCCTTCGACTTTCACCCATATTTTTGAAGTACGCGCTGGCCTGAACGGCGATGCGCTGACGGAACGCGCCGAGGGAGAGTGGGTTGGCCAGCAGATACGACAGCGACTCTATAGCATGCCCGCCGGACAGATACTGATTGTGGACTTCAGCGCCGTGCATGTAACCTCCTATTTCGCGTTGCAGGAAGCGCTGGCCGTTCTCTATCCGGTAGCCCTCGCCCCGGCCGGGGAAGAAAAATATATGGCGCTCTATGCCGAGGAAGAGAACACCGATCTATTCGACGCCGTGAACCTGATTGCGTGCAGCAGACGGTGCGTGGTTCCCACCCTCAGCACAACGGGCAGATGGCGGATCGCGGGCAAGCTCACCCTGTCCGAGCGCGCCACGATGGCCTTACTCACCCAGGTCGGAAGCCTGACCGCCGCGCAGTTGCAGGCACACTTCCAGTTGCTTCCGAGTGCAGCCAGCAATCGGCTTCGCAAACTGCACCAGATGCGCGTGATACGTCGGGAAGAACAGAGCCGGGCCATCAGCGGAGGCCGGGAATACCTCTATATGCCGCTCACTGCACCCGCAGGTAGTACGCTGCCGCGATAACAGTGGGCAAACAAATTAGACAATCGCACGGTTAAGAAACGCAACGGGCGCGTGACACCGCATGGAGGGTGGAATGCAAGGGGTGCGTTCCGTTTCATTTGGAGGGAGTTGGCTTCCTGTGTCACTTTCTGGTAATCTGTTTGATCTCACTCAGTCAGCCACCAGGAGGCTCTCATGTCCGCCAACTCCCAAGAGATTGTACAACAAGTCCGGCAAGAATT
>JBBQPO010000099.1:0-19261 GCA_038217285.1 Chthonomonadales bacterium | reverse complement strand
GCGTCAGCGAAGCAAGGCCGCCACCCTGGAACAGAAATCCGTTCAGATACCAGACGGCGATCTGTCCGGTCTGCGTGTTCTGGAACACGAGGTCGGGGTTGTTGTCTCCGTTCAGGTCGGTCAGACCGATCACACGATAGTTCGCACCAGGGATATTCGGCAAGGTACTCGCCGCAATGACTGTCTGGCCACTCACGGTCCAACAGGCGATCTGTCCGCTCTGAACGTTCTGGAACACCACATCGCGCCGCCCGCCCCCCATAATGTCCGCCACACCAACCACATTCCAGCCTGCGGCAGGAGCGGCGTTGACGAGGCCGCCTCCGATCAATGTCGTGCCGTTCAAGAACCAGACGGCCACCTGATGCGTCTGCGAGTTTTGAAACATCAGATCGACCTGTCCGTCTCCATTGAAGTCTCCGGCACCGGCCACCTGCCAGTTCGCTCCAGGAGACTGCGACACCAGCGCGCTACCAATGATGGTGGCCCCATTCATATACCAGACCGCGATCTGGCCGGACAGGGCGTTCTGGAAGATCAGGTCGGTCTGGCCATCGGCATTCATATCCGCTTCCGCGACCAGCTTCCAGTTCGGTGCGGGCGTATAGTTGATCGCCTGACCGCCGGTCACGGTCTGGCCGCTCATGGACCAGAGAGCGAGCTGCCCGCTCTGTACATTCTGGAAGAAGATGCCGGAGAGCGGCGGCGTCAGCGTCGCGGGGCCGCTGCCTGCGGCCTGCAACGCCTTGTAGACATTGATCCGGCCTGCGCCGGTAGCAAGCGTTTCACCAAGGTAGGGACTGTAGGTGTCTACGTTATTGATGATCAGGTTGTAGACCTGTGTGTTGGTCAGGGAGGGGTTTTGCGCCATGATCAGCGCCGCCTCCCCAGCTACGAACGGAGTCGCCATCGAGGTGCCCGACAAGTAGTCGTAGTTCAGCGTATACGTGAACCCTGAGATATTGGTATTGTACGTCGGCATGGTGGAGTAGATTTGATCGGTGTCGGTATTCCCACCGCCGGGAGCCGCTACCTGCACCCAGGAGCCATAATTGGTGTAGCTGGCCAACTGGTCGTTTCTATCGGTCGCGGCGACGGCAAGCACGTTGTTGTCGGCTGCAGGATAGTTGATGGCGGAGACGCCGTCGTTGCCTGCCGCCGCGCAGATGATACAGCCTTTGCCCCAGGCGTACTGACAGGCGTTGTTCAAGACATCGGTGTAGCCGGTGCTCCCCAGGCTCATATTGATCACCTTCGCCCCGTGATCGACGGCCCAGGTCACGCCATCGGCAATTGTGGCATCGTCCCCACTGCCATCGCTGCCAAGCACACGAACAGGCATGATCTTGATGAAATGGGTGTCGGAGTTGCCTGCCTGCCCATTCCAGCCCGCGATGCCCGCTACTCCCGTGCCGTTGTTGGTCTGCGCGGCGGCGATACCCGCGACATGCGTTCCATGCCCATAGACGTCGAGCGCTGTATCCCGCAGACCGGCCGTCGCATCGTAGCCGACGACGCCGTTGGCGTCACGCAAAATCTTATTGGTCAGGTCGGGATGGTTGCTGTCCACGCCCGTGTCTACGATGGCGATAATGACCTGCTGTTTCGGTTTCCATATCCCCCACCCGAGATCGGCCTGTACCTTTTTGGGGCCATATTGGAGGTTATAGTACGAGTCGCTCGGTGTCGAGAAGAGGTGGCGTATATAGTTCGGCTCGGCCGAGCGTACCCCAGGCAGACCCTTCATTTTCGGGACCATCGCGACGACCGGATCTCCCGCCGCCCGTGTCGCCGCCAACTGGACACGATAGAGATGCAGATCCGGTATGTAACGCAAAACTGTGCCATAGGCGGCCAGCTTGCGCGCTGCTGCCGGACCGTCGCTCTCCGGAGCCACAGAGATCAAAACTTCGTTTGCACGATATTGGGCCGCTGCAGCAGCAGAGGCGGACAGTGACCCCAGGCCGCAACAGAGTACTGCCAGGCCCCCCACCAGCAGGTCTCTACAGGCCTTTCGAAACGACAGGGATCGAACTTCTATGTAAAATCGCAATGGTGTAACTCCTCGGCAGTCGGATGAGATAGCAGAAAGCACTGTCGCGCTGCGTATGACAGGCATACGCAACGCGACGGGGGGAAGTTAACAGATCGGGGGGAACGATCGCTACGGCAGTACTGGGTTCTGCTACTCTCTTGTATGCTGTGGCCCGGAGGAAAGTTCCCAAGGCGTGGGAGGGTCTATTCCCATCAGAAGCCCCCAGGCGGTCAGCGCATCTCCTGCCCACCGGTGACGTTGATCGCCTGCCCGGTCATATAACTCGACTCGTCGGAGGCCAAAAAAATCACCACATTGCTGACATCCTCATACGTGCAGCCTCGGCCCAGGGGGACCTGCGACTCGTATTTGCGCCGCACCTCTTCGGCGGTGATCCCCTGTGTCCGGGCGTACTGCTCATAGAGGCTCTGCTGCCAGAGTGTGCCGTCCAGCAGGTTGCCGGGGCAGATGGCATTGACGCGCACCCCGTGGGGCGCCAGATCGAGGGCGATGCTCTGCGTCAGGCCGATGCCGCCGAACTTACTGGCAGCATAGGCGCTGTTGCGAAAGCTGCCCTTCTTGCCGGATTTCGAGTTGATCTGCACGATGCTGCCGCGCTTCTGCGCCACCATGACCCGTGCCACCGCCTGCGCGCACAAGAAGTAGCCGATCAGATTGACCTCGATCACGGCCCTCCACTCGTTCGCCGGAAACTCGGTGATGTCGTGCGCCTTGAGAATGCCCGCGTTGGCGACCAGAATATCGACCGTGCCGAACGTCTCCACCGTGCGCTCCACCATCGCCGCGCAGTCGGCCTCGCTCGCCACATTCGCCTGAATGCCGACCATCGCCACCCCTGTTTCGCGCGTCAGCGCCTCCGCTGTCGCCAGCGCCTTCTCGGCGTTGATATCGACGATAGCGACTCCCTTGCAGCCTTCTGCCGCCAGCCGCCGCGCAATGGCCTCGCCCAGTCCCTGCGCCGCTCCGGTCACAATCGCCACTCTCTCCTGCAAGCGTGTCATATTCTCTCCTTCTTTCCGTTCCAGTGCTGGCCCACGGCTACTCCCGCTCTTCCTGCTCTCGCGCCGCCGTGACTTCCGCATAGAGTTCGCGAAATTTATCGGCCACAAGTGTATCCAGTTGGTCGGCAAACTCAGCGTCTAGTTGCCGGGCGCGAATTAACTCCTGGACATCGGCCAGATCTTTCAACCGCGCCAGTCCGGTCATACCGGACGCCAGTTTCAACTCCACCAGTCGGGCAAGGTCTACCGTCTTGATGCCATCGATCACGACGTGGTGCTCGCCAGGGTGATGAAATCGCACAGATTTCGGTTTACCGTCGCCCGGATACTCGCCACTCGTAATGATCTCGATAGGGACGTTCTGCGTGATCTCGCGAAACTTCCTCGTCGCCCCGTTGAAGGCTGGGCGGTAACCACGCCTCACGAGTTCGTTCCTAAACTTTTCCAATCCTTCCGGCGTTAACAGCAGATTGATATCTTCGGTAAACCGCCGATAGCCATGTTGATTGAGCGCTACCGCCCCAATGACACTGTATTCGATGTGGTGCGCCTCCAGATCGGAGACCAGACGACGCAGTGTGTCCTGGACCATACCTTCCCCCCGAAAGAATCGCAGTCCCTCCGCATAGGTCTCGGCGGGTGAAGTCAGTATCGTTGGAAAATCGAGTTTCATATCGGGTAGCCTCACCTTTCCGACACGAGGTCTGCCTCCGACTAATGCCGATTATTGGAGGCGCTCTCCTCCGGAGAATGGGATGTCCGCATGCCCGGTCGCAACAGGGTTGCAGGGTCGGTTACAGCCCCTCTATCTCCAGCAGGCCGTAGCAACTCCTGGGTCTGGCTCTCGACTCCCGCGGCTCGCAGCAACACCTTTGCCGCTTCCTCGTCCATCGCCTTTGCCCGCAGGCCAGGCAGACACTCCGCCGCCGCTTCTCCAATGCGTCGAAAAGGCTTGATCGTCTCTTCTATCTCTCTGCGGGTCGGTTTCAGATCGGCCCGCCGACGGCCTTGCCACGGCAGTTCTTGCATCCGGTGTCGAATATAAATGGTGCTAATCTGCTCGGGCTGCCACTGCTCCAGTTTTGCGAGCAGTTCCACGGATTCCAGGGCCCACGCCCCTCCGATTTCCGGCATGGCTTTCAGGATGCAGTACGCCAGTTCGTCGTATTGATGCCAGGAACGCAGGAGAAGCTTTAACGGTTCTTTCTGCCGCGCAGTCCACTCTCGCACATCGCTGGCGCGAAGTTCGGGAAGACGATGCTGCAGTACTATGAGCAGTCGAGCACGTGCAGTGCCCTGCGCCGTTCCCAGCATCCAGAGAACAGCCTCCACGCAACCGCTGGCCGCACTGTTTTCCAGGACGCGGACGAGGTTCTCCTCCTGCCATCGCACGACCGAACGACCGGTCTCCGAAAGGAGGGCGTAAAAGACGATCATTGGCCCCAGAATCGTAAATAGCGGGAACGGGAACGGGAAGGAGGGCAAACTGAACGGAAATAGCACACCGATCAGAATAGTCAACCCAAAGGCGATTTTCAGTCGGTGATGCCATAACGAACGTGTTTTGCTCCGTTTGGCGACCTCTACTAGTTCCACGATTTGCTCCGGTGTCAGCGTTCGTGTCTCCATCAAAGCGTCGTAGCGTGTGTCCGAAATGTGGGAGCCGAGGGCCTTAAATAGCCTTTCTATATCGTCTGGCGCGGGTTTCGATTCAGACATCCCTGACCTCCATTGTCTAATCGTAAATCGTTCTTGGCCCTCGGCAATGCGCGCTTGTCAGCCCAGTTTCAGGCGCAGCAGCTCCTCTTCCGCCTCCTGAGTCCAGAACTGGCCGTCTTTGAGTTTTGCAAAGACGGTCGGAAGTTTCTCCTGGAGTTCTGCCAGCGGGGTCAGGGGCAGATCGTGGATCAGCGGGAAGATAAGGGTCTTACCGGGGAACCAGCCCTCTTTCACAGCCTGCAGCCCGACCTTCGCCGCCTCCATCCCGCCGATGGCGGCGAGCGAGGCGTTGGTCGAGAGCTCATCGCTCTCCACGCGCGCCAGCGTCTCCCGCATATCGGCGAGCGAAGACCCGCTGCTGCCAAGGTAGCGCACCCGGCGCTGAATGATCGCGTTGACATCCAGATTCGCCATCGTGCCGCGCGCCACACCCGCGAAGATGTTGAACCAGGCCCCATCCGCCAGATAGTCTGCCGCATGCTCGATGAGAGCCGCCACCGGGACCATCGAGAGGATGTCGGTAAAGCCCGTGCCTTCGCTCAGACGGGTCAGCTCGGCATTGAACGCCTCCGTGCCCATCTCCTTCGGGTTCAGGGTCACGAGTTGAATCCCACGCTCCTCCGCCGTCTTACCGAAGCGATCCTTGACGCTCTGGAGCCGCACGACGTCCACATCGGTCGCGACCAGCAGACGCGGTGGGTTCTTGTGCTGCACGGCGCGCTGGACATGCATCTGTCCCATGGGGCCGCCCGCCCCGATGATCCAGGTCTTGCCGCCGGCCTGAAGGTCGCCGCCGCGACCTTCAGGATAGGCATCCGCCGGATTCGTGGTGGTGGTTCCCAGGTAGTAGTGCCAGTTGTAGTGGATGCGCCCGATGTCAAGCGAGAGCTTGCGCGGAACCGGCGTGGAGCGAACAAAGTTCATGATGCCGTGATTCGCCAGAAGCGTCGCCGCCTGCTCGATGATCTCCGGCTCCACATCGCCCAGTAAGAGGATATCGTGGAAATGGAGGCCCGCCTCGTTACAGACCAGGTTGTCCCAGTCCTGTTGGTCGGTCGGCTCCGCCAGATCGGCAATATCGGTCATGTCTTCTGCCATTCCCAGAGCCGCGGTCAGGTCTGCCTTTGTCTTGCCTTTCACGTTGACGAGCGTCACCTGGAAAGGTCTGCCTTTCGTGAAGAGGGAGGTCCAGTCGTAGCCCCCCTCGGCCGCGTCATCGGAGGCGATCACGAGCAGGTCGCCGCCGTCCAGAATCCCGTCCCGGTGCGACTGCGCGTAGGCCGAGACGACACAGGCCCACGGCTCGGTTAGGGCAGACTCGACATAGCCGGTATCGGAGCGCAGCGGCAGGAGATAGCAGCCTTCATCACCGTCGATGATCGGTTTGGGGATCACGCTGTACTCCGCCAGCCCGCCCGAAATGGCGTAACCGTACGCCATGCTCTTGCCCTGATAGAAGACGTCGGCCTGCACCACGAAACGCTGCCCGATTTCGAATCGGCCGACCAGCGTCTCCCCGATCCCGACGACGGTGCAGGAGACTTCGTGCCCGAGGGTAACCGGATCTTTCGCCAGATCGCGCCCGGTCATACGAGGGTGGTTCGGCCCCAGGCCGATTACCTTGGTATCCGAGAAGCAGAGGCCGCAGGCGTCCTGCCGCACCAGCAACTCGTCCGTTCCATAGGCCGGCACGACAACCTCTTCCGGCTTCTCATCACGGCCCAAATTCTCCAGTCCAGCCCCGTAGAGATGCCAGCGCAGCATGGTCTTCGGCAAGGGCGACTTCGCAGCCTTGTACTCGTCCAGTGTTGTTTCGCTCATGGTCAAAGTCTCCTCTATTTCCCGATCTGACGTTGGCGGTAGTGTTCGTCGGGGCGGGTATGGATCCGGTTTACGGCCTCTTCCGTCATGAAGTTGGGGCCGCCAAAGGCATAGGTTCCGATCAGTACACGGGCGGTCTTGACATACATGGCCGTCACGGTGCGCACGTCCTTGGGCGTCTTGCCCAACGCAATGAAGCCGTGGTTCTGCATCAAGATCACCTTCGGATACTCATTATACACCTCGGCAAACTCCTCCACACGCTGTTTCAGCAGGCGGGCCAGAGGAATGCCGGGATCGGTATATTCGACGAAGCAGGGCGCGACGCCACAGCAGACGACCTCATCCGGAAAGAGCCGTCCTGCCAGGGCTTCTCGCGCGTTGCGGGCGCAGAGAATCGCGTTGACGGCGGTGGGGTGCGTATGCCCCACGAAGTGGACATTCGGCAGCGTCAGTAGGTAGGCATGCAGGAAGGTTTCGACGGAGGGCATGACCGTGATGTCGCCGTCGGCCTTACAGTTCAGCAGAGTCTCTTTCACAGCGGCATCGGAGAGTTCGGGGCCGTCGAAGGCAGGCAGAACACGGGCGAAGTGGACGCCGCAGAAGCCGTCGGGCGTGATAGTGCCGAGTTGATGTCCGCTGGCTTTGACATAGAACGTCTCTTCGTCGAGGCGAGCGGAGGTGTTGCCCTCGCCGAGAATGGCAAGGTCGTGGGCGGGGTCGCCGAGGTAGTGGGAGAGCGCGGTCAGTTGCTCCAGAATCTCGTCGGAGGTGGGCATCGGTCGGTTTCCTTGTCGGTTCGAATGGAAGCACGCCGCCGGTGGCGCACCTTCCCTCTTCATTTCGCGACACGGCACGCGGTCTCCTGCGCTAATAGGGGCCCCCTCTATCAGGAAGTCCCCGACTCTACCCCAGGAATAACGGCTTTCTGGGGTAATCTATCCTAACATCTGTACATCCGTACTCATCTGATTTGCCGTGAGGACAACGATGATCCTGGCCTTGTTGGGAGCGCTCTGTATGCTATCGTCTGATCTACCGGTCGGGGCCGCGCCGGAGCCGGTTGCGCTGCCGCACTTTCCCGACCGGGTTCATGCCTTTGTCTGGCGCAACTGGTCTCTGGTCCCCACAACCCTACTCGCCCGGACCCTGGGGGCCAAGCCGGCCGATGTCCTGCGAATGGGCCATGCGATGGGTCTGTCCGGTCCGCCGAAAATCTCCGCCGACCAGCGGCGCCGCTCTGCGTTGACAATTATCCGCCGGAACTGGCATCTGCTTTCTTACGACCAGTTGCTCCAGGTTCTCCAGTGGACCCCGGATCATCTCGCGTATACACTGCAGGAGGACGACTTCCTCTACATCAAAATGGGCCAGTTAAAGCCGAAATGCGCGCCGCTCCGTTACCAGCCTCCGGATGAAACCGTCCTGCGGCGTGAGCAGGAGATCGCCCATGTGATTCAAGAGACGTTCCCGCAGGGTCTCCCATCCGTCATGTCCCCCCTCTTCCACTTTGTCTCGGAACTTCAGAAGCCGGTCACTGTGCCCGGCAAAAGCGCGAACTATTTTACGCCGCGATTCTGCTACTCCTATTTCGCCCTCTACGGCGATCCGCTGCTGGAGAAGCAGGCCGATCCCTATCCGGACGGGTATCTGGCGCAACTGGCGGCAGCAGGGGTGACCGGCGTCTGGCTCCAGGGTGTCCTCTCCCGACTGGCGCCCTTTCCGTGGGATCTTTCGCAGAGCGAACACTACGCCAAGCGCCTGGAAAATCTGCGCAGGCTGGTGGCGCGAGCCAAACGGCATGGGATCGGGGTATACCTCTACCTGAACGAGCCTCGCTCCCTGCCGCTGGCCTTCTATACGACGCATCCGGAACTGCGCGGCACGGTAGAGGGAGACCACGCAGCGCTCTGCACCAGCAGGCCCGAGGTGCAGCGCTATCTCACCGATTCGGTCGCCTCAATCTGCCGGGCGGCGCCCGATCTGGCCGGTATGTTCACGATCACCGCCTCCGAGAACCTGACCAACTGCTGGTCGCACGGCGGTGGGGCCGCCTGTCCCAACTGCGGGGCGCGGAGCGCGGCGGAGGTAATCGCGGAGGTCAACCGACTCATTCGCGACGGCATTCGGCGGGCAGGAAGCCAGGCGCGACTGATCGCCTGGGACTGGGGTTGGCCCGATGGGTCCGCCCATGAGATCATTGATCGCCTTCCCACCGACGCCAGCCTGATGAGCGTGAGCGAGTGGAACCTACCGATCCGGCGCGGCGGCGTCGAGAGTATCGTGGGCGAGTATTCGGTATCGGCGGTCGGTCCCGGCCCACGCGCCCGTCAGCATTGGGCGTGGGCGCGGGCGCGCGGGCTGCGGACGCTTGCTAAGATCCAGGCCGCCAACTCCTGGGAGCTCTCCGCCGTGCCGTATCTGCCTGCACTGGAGAATGTGGCCCAACACGCGGCCAATCTGCGCGCCGAAAAGGTGGATGGCCTGATGCTCGGCTGGACCCTGGGCGGCTATCCCTCGCCCAACCTGGAGGTGGTGGCAGAGGTCGGACGGGGCGCCTCTCCCGACGAAGCCCTTCATGACGTGGCGCGGCAGCGGTACGGGCCGCACGCGGAAGGCGCGGTCGTGGAGGCATGGCGGGCGTTCAGCGCTGCGCTGCGGGAATATCCATTCCATATCGGACTTGTCTACACCGGCCCCATGCAGTACGGCCCGGCCAATCTGCTCTGGGAAGAGCCCACCGGCTACCATGCCACTATGATCGGCTTCCCCTACGACGACCTCGACGCCTGGCGGGCGGTCTATCCTCCGAAAGTCTTCATTGCACAGTTCGAGAAGGTGGCTGACGGATTCGACCGGGCGCTGATAAAGCTGCGACAGACGGCGGCTGAGGACGCACTGTCCTCTCACGAGCGCGACGCCCTTCGGTCCGAGATCAGGGTTGCGGAGGCCGCTGCCCTCCACTTCCACAGCACGGCGGATCAGGCCCGCTTCCTGGTGCTTCGCCGCACACTCCAGGCCGCGCACACTCCAGAGGAGACCCGACCGCTGCTGGCAGACATCGAAGCCGTACTGAACCGGGAGATTGAACAGGCCCGAAGCCTCTATACGCTGCAATGCGCCGACTCCCGGATCGGGTTCGAAGCCTCTAACCAGTACTACTATGTGCCGGGGGATCTACTGGAGAAGATCCTCAACTGCCGCGACCTCCGGGACCGCTGGCTCAAGGCACAACGCGCGAAGCAAGAATGAATCCCAGTCCGATATCCGCCCCTATCGTCGTCCCGACAGCGAACGACCCCTCCACGCAGCAACTCTGGGATACACTGGCGCATAAGGCGTTCGCCTTCTTCTGGAACGAAACGTCGCCCGTTACGGGCCTTACCAGGGATCGCACATGCAATCTCGCGTGGGGGGATTCCGCGGCCTATACCGTCGGCTCTATCGCAGCGACGGGATATATGCTCACGGCGCTTGTCATCGGAGTCGAGCGTGGCTGGGTCGACCGTAGCGAGGCAGCAGCGAGAGCGGTCGCAACCCTGCGGTCCGTGAGCGAAACGACGCCATGCCACCATGGCTTCTTCTACCACTTCCTGGACCTGCACACAGGGCAGCGCATCTGGAGGAGCGAGATCTCTTCCATCGATACGGCGCTCCTGATCACGGGCGCATTGACGGCCGGGCAGTATTTCGGCGGCGAGGTCGCACAGCGGGCCGATGTGATGTTTGCGGGGGTCGACTGGCAGTGGATGCAGGGACGTCGCGCAGGCGTTTCCGCCGATGCGCCGGTGAGGTTAGGCTGGAAACCGGAGACCGGCTTTCTCAGAGCCCGCTGGGGGCCGTACAGCGAAGGCTCCCTTCTCTACCTGCTTGCGCTCGGAGCGCCGCAGTACGGTCTCTCCGGCACGACATGGGATCGCTGGGCGCCGGAAGTGGCTCTGGGGAATGGCGATCTGGTTCCGGGCCAGACGGGCCCCCTCTTCTGGGCTCAGATGACCCCGGCCTATTATAACCTGGAAGGACTGCGCGACCACACCGATCGTGACTGGTGGCAGCTCTGGGCGAATGCGCATCAGGCGAACTACGACTACTGTGCATACAACCCCCAGCGCTATCCGCGCCATCAGGAGCCGCTCTGGGGCATCACGGCGTGCGACCAACCGCCCAGACGACCGGGCAAATCTGTTGGCTACCGCGCACGGAGCCCGGTCGACGGCGCAAACGACGGCACCATCGCCCCAACCGCCGCACTCGCCTCCCTCATGTTTATGCCGGAGATCGCCGGACGAAGTTTGGAGGATCTCTACCTCGGCTACCGTGCGCACGCCTGGGGCAAATACGGATTCGTGAACGCCATCAACCCGGCCCGGAACTGGTTCGATACGGATGTTATCGGCATCGACCTCGGAATGATGCTGCTCGCCATCGAAAACCACCGTTCTGGCCTGATCTGGCGCCTGCGGGCCGGTCATCCTGCCACCTCCACCGCCCTGACCGCCGCCGGATTCCATAAGCCTGAATAGTATCGTCGTTCGTTTATGGGCGGACCAGTCGCCTCCTATTGCCGTCTCCCGTTTGCATTCGCGGCGAGCATTGGCTATAATGGAACTGTGAAGAAGTCGAATGTTACCGATTTGGAAACCAATCCCTTGCGGCGCCTGCCGTCCGTACAGCGTCTGCTGGACGCCCCGGAGGTCGCTGCCCTCGGGGTGAGCATGCCGTCCACTCTCCTGACCGACAGTGTCCGTGCCGTGCTCGATGCGGCCCGCCGCGCCCTCCGCGACGGCAGCGGGACCACGCCGAATGCGCCCACCGAGACTCTGCTGGCGCAGCAGGTCGTAGCGGAGGCGAGAAGGCGCGCTCAACCCTCCCTGACCGGGGCGGTCAATGCGACCGGAATCGTGCTGCATACAGGACTGGGCCGCGCGCGCCTGGCAGCGGAAGCGGTCGCGGCGATCTCTGAGGTGGCGGCGGGACATAGTCCGGTCGAGATCGAGCGGGAGACGGGCCGACGCGGGTCTCGCCGGGACCATGTGCGCAGCCTGCTGTGCGAGTTGACCGGAGCGGAGGACGCGACCGTGGTCAACAACTGCGCCGGAGCCGTGCTGCTGGCGGTCACGACCCTGGCGGCGGGGCGTGAAGTTCTCATCTCACGGGGTGAACTGGTCGAGATCGGAGGCGCCTTCCGCATGCCCGACATCATCCGCGCCAGCGGGGCCACTCTCATCGAGGTCGGCGCTACCAACCGCACCCGACTCTCCGACTACGCCAGTGCCGTCACCGAACGCACCGGCCTGATTCTGCGCTGCCATCCTTCCAATTTCGCGCTGGTCGGCTTCACCGAAGAGACCCCCACCCGCGACCTCGTCGCCCTGGGCCGCCAACACGGCATTCCCGTCATGGACGATCAGGGCAACGGTGCCCTGCTCTCTCCAGCTCTCCTCGGCATTCCCGGTACAGGCTCCTTGCCAGAGAGCATGGCGGCAGGCAGCGACATCGTGACTGCCAGCGGCGACAAACTCCTCGGAGGCCCCCAGGCGGGCCTGCTGCTCGGCAGCCGAACCGCCATCGAACGCCTCACGACACACCCGTTAGCCCGCGCCCTCCGCGTCGATAAACTGACTCTCGCGGGTCTGGAGGCGACCCTGCGCCTCTATCGTGACCCGGCACAGGCCCGCCTCGCCATTCCGACCCTGCGCTACCTGACGCGCACCCTACCGGAACTACGCCGTTTTGCCGTGCGCCTCAAGGCCAGGATCCTGTCCGTTTTACCCTCCGAACGCTTCACAGTTTCGCTCGTTCAAGAACGCTCTCAGGTCGGTGGCGGTTCCCTGCCCGGTGAAGATCTGCCGACCGTCTGCGTCGCACTGCGCGCCGTTGCCTCACAGCCCTCCGCCGACAGCATCGCCGCCCATTTGCGCCGACACCACCCGCCTGTGTTCGCCCGTATCCACCACGACGCCGTTCTCTTCGATCCCCGCACACTCGAACCGGAAGAGCTCGCCGTCATTGCCGACGCTCTCCGCACCCTGGAGTGACCGCCATGCCCAGCCTCTTACGTCCGGAAAATTCGGGATCACCGCAAAATCAAAATTTGATTTAATCAAATTCCTGCGGAGGACGAAAACGACACCATGCCCGACTTATTGGAACCGGAAAAGTACGCCTCATTTTTGGAGAATGTGGTCGCACGGCTGCCGCAGACGGAGCGCGCTAATGCGCGCGAGATTCTGAACAGGGGCAATGCCGAGAGCCTGGAACTGCTATGCGATCTGGTATCGAACGAGCAGGCGAAAAGGCGGATAAGTAGCGTACGGATCGCTTTGCTCGGCGCGCTCCTGCTGGGCATCGCTTTGGCTGCCGTCCCATTTTTCAACGCATCCGGCTGGCTGGCTGCAATCGCCCTGCTTGGCGGCGGCGTTCTGTTAGTCGTTCCCATCTTACGCGTTAGCCCCACAAATCTTGAAGAGGCCGCACTGGAAACCGCCCTGCACAGCGAAGATATGCGCAGCATGGGTGCGTTGCTGAAAACCGTCGCTCTGCTCTCCTCTCCTACAAGCGAAAGAACGAAGGCAAAGTTAATCCGACTGTTGCCTCAGCTCACTCCGGAGTCTTTCGAAAGCCTCACGCCGACCCAACGCGCGACAGTCCACGGTCTCATGAACTACAATCAGCGCGACAGCGATCTCGATCTGCGACTCGCTGTTCTGGCCGCTCTGCAACAGGCGGGCGGTCATGCCTGTCTGGGAACCGTCTACCTGCTCGCGACCGGCGAGGCGGCCACGCCTACCGCGCGGACCGTTCGCGAAGCCGCCAGAACCTGTGTGGAACATCTGCTGGTTCGCCTGGAATTCGGCCACCTGGAGGATCTTCCTCAGTATATAGACAACACCTGCGCCCAGATGCAGCAGGAGGCTATCGAGTTTCATGTCTATGCCACATGTGCGCTGACACTGCGTCAACTGCTGCCGCAGTTGACTTCTGCCAACTATCGCAGCATTCTGTCGGTCCAGCACCGGAGCCGTCTCTATGGGCTGCTTGTATCGCAGGTGCATTCCTATGGAAGTGGTGAGCTGCATCTGGAAATTGTCCGTACCGCCGAGCGCCTGGGCGACACCTGCGCTGTCAAAGCCCTCCGGACTTACATTCACGCCACCAACGACGGGCCGGTAAAAGAGGCCGTTCGTCAGGCGATGGGCGTTCTGGAGCCGCTGGTGGAGCGAGAGAAGGAGAGCAAGACGCTGCTGCGCGGCACATCGGCTCCCGCTGCCCAACCTGGGGAGTTGCTCCGCGCCGCCGCCCCCGCCGAATCAGCGACAGCGCCGAACGAGCTCCTACGCGCTTCGATCCCAAAGCAGGAATGCGCACCCGTCCGCGCTAATCTAACCTCTGAGGAGAGCAGTGCTGTGCTGCTCCAACGAACAGAAGACCCTGGCCGGTAAGTGCGCAGGGAACAAGATCAATCACCATGCCCGACCTATCGGAACTCGAAAGTCATCCCTCGAACCATGCGAATGTCGTCGCGTTGCTGCCACGGAAGCACCGCGACAAAGCGCGAGCCATCCTGAGCCGACGCGGCCCCAGGAGTGTTCAACTGCTGACGCGCACCATCGCAAAGGAACGTAAGAAAAGACGGGCCCGAGCGAAAGTGACGGCTCTGTCCGGTTCTCTCCTCCTGGTGGGATCCGTGGCGGTCGCGGCGCGTTCCTACCCATTCGGCGGGTCTATCGCGGCGTTTGGAGCGGGGGGGCTCATCCTCCTGTCGCTCTCCGCGTTAGCCTGGTTCCCGACCCGACTGGAAAAGGCCGCGCTGGCAGCTCTCCTGCAGAGCGAGGAGGCAGGGAGTCTTGGCTCTCTGCTCGAGGGTCTCCATCTGCGGGCCTATTCGCTGCAAGCGCCCGCGAAGGAACAGTTGATCCGGCTGTTGCCGCAAATCACGCAGAAAACCTTGCAGGGACTGACGCCCACGCAACGCGTTTATCTGTATGACGCTTTGAGCTACGTTCACCGTGACAGCAACCTGGAACTGCGCCTGAGCGTTCTCACGGCCCTCCAGAAGGCGGGAGACGAGAGCAGCCTGGGCGTGGTCTACCTGCTCGCGACAGGGGAAGCGGTAACGGACACGGCTACGGTTGTTCGCGAAGCCGCCAAAAACTGTCTTGAACATCTGGCTGTTCGCCTCGATTTCGGCCCCATGGAAGGCCTTTCGCACCACATCGTCAGCGTTTGCGATCAGATGCGGGCAGAGAAACCTGATTTTCATGTCTATGCGACGTCGATGTTGGCTTTGCGCCAACTGCTGCCGCGGTTGACCCCTTCCACCTACGCGAACATCCTGTCTGCAAGCCATCGAAACCAACTCTATCGGCTGTTCATGTTGTACGCCTCCTCGGCCAGCGGCCTGTATCGTTATGGAAGGCGAGAACTGCATCTGGAGATCGTCCGTACCGCCGAGCGCCTGGGCGATACCCGTGCCATCGACGGACTGCGGGCATTCTCCTGCTCCAGCATGGCTACCGCAGATGAGGAACTCTACGTCGCTGTTTGCAAGGCATTGAGCACCCTGGAGCCGCTGGCCGAAACAATCGAGGCAAGCAAGGTTCCGGTGGGTCGGGCGTAAACGAACTGGGAGAGGAGGTGAGGAGAGGTGAGCGAAATCGTGGATCAGCGTCCGCGTCTGACGCATCTGGTGCGTTGCGCCGGTTGAGCCGGCAAGATTGGGCCAGCCCAACTCACGCAGGTGCTGCGTGATCTCAACATTCCCGGCGATGCCAACCTGCTCGTCGGACTGACAACCGGCGATGATGCGGGTGTCTACCGCGTGGCCGAAAACGTCGCGCTCGTGCAGACGCTCGACTTTTTCACGCCCATCGTGGACGATCCTTATCTGTACGGTCAGATCGCCGCCGCCAATGCGCTCTCCGACGTCTACGCCATGGGCGGGAAGCCTCTGACGGCGATGAATATCCTCTGCTTTCCCATCCATGACCGCGATCCGCGTGAGCTGATGGATATCTTGCGCGGCGGCGCGGACAAGGTCGCGGAAGCGGGCGTCACGCTTGTCGGCGGGCATAGCGTGGACGATCCGGAGCCGAAGTTCGGCCTCTCGGTCACCGGCCTGATCGACCCCGCGCATATCGCCACCAATGCGGGCGCGCGACCTGGTGACCGAATCGTGCTGACCAAACCCCTCGGGACGGGCATCGTGACCACCGCCGCGAAATTCGATGCGTGCGACCCTGACGTGCTGGCAGCGGCCTGCCGCAGCATGGCGTCCCTGAATGCGGGAGCCGCCGAGGCGATGCGGCAGATGGGGATCGGGCCGACCGGTGCGATCCACGCCGCCACCGATATTACCGGATTCGCCCTCTGCGGTCATCTGTACCACATGGCGAAGGCGAGCGGAGTTGGGATCGAGATCGACAGCGCCGCCGTTCCCCTGCTCCCTGAGGTCGAACGCATGGCGGCGGCAGGCAACGTGACGCGCGGCGGCAAAGAGAACCTTGCCTACCTCACAGACTGTCTGCACATCGGCCCCGAGGTCTCTTCCGACCTCCTGAGCGTCCTGCTCGACCCGCAGACCTCCGGCGGGCTCGCCATCATCGTCCGCGAAGAGGCTGTCGCCGATCTTCTTCTCGCTCTGGAACGTCAGAACGTCGCGGTGCGCAGCGTCATCGGGCGCATCGTCGCCTCCGATACACCGATCTTGACCCTCCGCTAAACAGCTAAACAGGATTTTGATGTCGCCGCGTCAAATAGATGCAACGTGAAGGCGTTTTTGCTCGTCAGTAGGTGCAGGAGTGTTGTTGGGAGAAGCGGTCTCCGTACTGCGCGAAGGATAACCGATGAAAAAAGTACAAGCACTGTCGAAATCGCTGCTCTGGCTCCATCTCTTCGTCTGCATCGTATGGCTCTGCCTGTTTCATCTGGAAAGTATGCCCATCTGGTCGATACACGTCTTTATCTGGTCGATTCTCGGTATACAGTTCACGTGGGGATTCACCGTCGGACTCTGCGTAGGACCGAGCCGTGCCAAACGTCCAAGCCTCTGGTGGAGCCTGCTGACCGTCTTCATGCCGCTCTATCTCATCGGCCCCTTGCTCTGCTTCGTCACCCTGTGGCAAGGGCCGCTCATCGGGTTGATCTATCTCTTTTGCTTCACGGTTCTGCTTGGCAGTGAGACCTTCTGCGGCGTTCTGCTCGGCGCCAAACATCACGCCGCCCTCGTCAAAAGCGACTGACGTCTCGCGACGACACAATTTGACAGCGTTCATGGGGGTGAATCGGGACTGGTGTCCTGCGCGGTCTTCAAAACCGTTTGGGAGTCGGCTAATCCGGCTCCGGTGGGTTCGATTCCCACCCACTCCCGCCATTTGCAAATCAACTGCCCTGCGACGATATCGCAGGGCGGTTGTGATTCTCCTCGGATTATATGTTTGGGCAATCAGGCAACCCATCGGATTGACAGTCTGTTCGACTACTTTGCTTCTGCCTCAGACACAACCGAGAATAGAAGCAATCTCATTGTCGGCTTGCAGAGCTTCCGCGACGGAAATATGCGGTTTGAGTTCGTGCAGGCGTCCTGCAATGCGTTCGGGATCAGTTATATGTTCTTGCGTACGAATCCATGCGGCTGTCGCGAGACGTTCCAACTCCGTCACATTGCGTGCCTTCACGAACCCGCACATCTGCTCGATTTGCTGCTCTTGATCTGGCGTTAAAATCTCCTGCGCTTCGAGCCACCCGGCATTCTGAGACGGCTTGAGCGTCACCCCATAGCTCGCAACAGATATGGATTCGATAGCGCCATAACTTCGCATCTCCTGTAACTCGTTTTCGATGTCGAACGAATAGGGGCCGTGTTTGTATAACACGAATAGGAACGGCATGTCCAACTTTTTGGAAGCGTCCAGTAGGAATACCGTCTTCTGGACATGCGTTTTGCCTGTCCAACTTCCGTGGCTGTTTAATCGTTCTATGACTTCCAGAAGTAACCTGTGTTTTGTCGTGTTCATTGTTCGTTCCTCTCCATCGTAAGGCTCTCTGGTTCCTTCAACAACGTTTTCAAATGCGCGTCTATTTGACGCTTCGCTTGTTCTTCCAGATTCGGCTCGACGAAAATCAGCCCGACTTCCATGACGGGTACATTATCTATTATACCCGAAATCTGTCTAGCATTTTCAATAGAACCGCTCGTTGTGAGGACAAAGAACTCATTTGGTTCCGATTTCGCCAGATAGTGGTCTTTGAGGACGTTTTCCGTTCCGAACTGCTCTTGAGCGTACCTCAGAACATCGTCCAGAACCGTGGGACAGCGCAGTTTATGCGCCGCGACCTGACTGTAAACCGTGCGGAAATGTTGCCTGTTCATCAGCAAGGCTGCCGGTGCATGAAACGGATCGGTCTCATCCAATGCCGCTCGATGCAACGCCACCAGAACATCGTTGTCCGTAACCCGAAGCATGTCTCGCCACTGACTGGAAAACTTGCCCCCGTCAATCCAGACTTGCAAGAATGCTTTCAGATGGGCATCGTAAGCCCTCCGGACATCGTGGAGATAGACCTGAGTGTACATGAAATAGCGAGCAAGCAACAAAGCTTCGGCAGCGTGGATACCGCTGATCTCCAGTCCGATTGCAATCTCTTGATCTTCAGGATCGATGATGACCCTCAACCCGCTTATCAGGCTATTGGTGTCGAAACGCCCATACGATACCCCAGCATGCCACGAATCACGCAACAGATAATCGATGCGATCTGCGCCGAAAGTATTGCTGGTCAAGATTTCGTTCAGCAGGGTCTTCCAAGGGGACAAATTAACCGTTTCGACGTTGACACGCTTGCTAATGTCCCAGGCGGCATCTATCACGTCTTCAGGGCGCACAGGAGGACTGGCATCTCGGAGAATATCGGCAATTTCGGAATGGCGCAACATCTCCACGGTGATGCGCTCATGATTCCAGCCGGACGGAAGAAGTTCCTTCTCCGCCGCATGGGAAAAGGGTAAATGGCCGATGTCGTGAAGCAAAGCGGCCAGTCGCACCACGCGTTTCCAGTATTGAAACTGCTGTGGTTCCAGCTCTTCGGCTATACGCTCACGGACGTTATCTCGTATGTTGCGCGGATCGAAGATCGTGTCGAAGATGCGACTGGCGACCTCCATGACACCGAGCGAGTGTTCAAACCGCTTGTGCGTTGCACCGGGATAGACCTGATAGCACATTGCAAGTTGGTGGATATGTCGGAGGCGCTGAAAGGGAGCCGAGTCGATTAGACGTTTTTCAAGACTGTCAAACTGAATTCTGCCGTACAAACCATCCTGCACTTCATGCTGCACACGCATTCGACTGCCTCCTTATTTGGCTTTACTCGTTCTCGTCATCGCCGCCCCGCCCCAACCGGTACTTGATGTCATAGTTGATAATGAAATCCAGTTCCTCATCCGTAAATCCGTAATGCCGTGCTAATACTCGGTCAATCTCGTCTATGATGGTCTTCGAGTGCTTCGGGTATATACACTGGATATAGTGACCCCATTTGTCAAGACAATTTTTTGCCTTGCTTAAGGTGGATGACCTGTCGGGTTGAACAGGCTTTGCAGCCAGTCTGAATCGTCACGTGACGATTGCGAAAGAAGATCAGGATTCCTGCCGAGACTTGAAGG
>JBBQPO010000098.1:0-19261 GCA_038217285.1 Chthonomonadales bacterium | reverse complement strand
ACTAGCTGCTCGCAAGATTCGGCCAGCACCTTAGACCCGTCCCTGCCCCCCTACCCCCCCCCCCTCACGGGTGGGGGGCGGCTCTACGGATACGACCTCTTCAGCTTCAACCTGAACCCATTCGGTACGCAGACCGTGGACACCACGTTTGTTGTCCCGCTCTTCCAGCAGTCGTTCGCGCTGCCTTCTCCCAGCAGCTTCGTCTGTCCCCCCTTCGTCATCGGCGCCAGCGCCACGACGGCTGCCAGCAATTTCGACGCCATTACGCGTGAAGTCGTTGACAACAACGGTACGGCAACCATCGCAGGCCATGTCACCAACACGGCGCTTAACGGCAGCCCCATCACGTTAACCATCCAGGGCGCACAGCAGACCTTCAATATTCCGACGACTGTGGACGAGAACGGATTTTTCTCGGTAGATATCCTGGAACCGGGCCGGTTAGGACGGTACCGCCCGGTAACGGTGTCCGGTGTGCACCACAGTCTGGTATTGGTCTTCGACATCGTCATCAATCCGGTCACGATCTACTGGCCTCGTCCCGCGCTTACCGCTGATCTGTTCGGTGCTATCGCCTTCGACCCGACCCGGGTGCCGGGCGGACAGCTCGTCGCATATACGGGAACGGGCAAGTTCACCGTGCCGCTGCACAGTCTCAACATCCCGCCGGACGCCACCCTGCTGTACGACGATATTCCGATCGTCACCAGTCGCCAGTCGGATCCTTCAGTTCCCGACGGCTTCCTGGTGACAGGCGAGGTTCCCGATTTCCTGATGGATCTCGGCGGCTCTCATACCCTTTCGTTTATCAACAGTGGCCTCAATCAGACGCCGGTGTTGTTGCAGACCTTCGTGGTGAATAATGCCGCCCCGACCCTGACCGATGTCGTCAAGGGGCACTCTCCTACAGACAACAGCCCGCTTCTGATTGTGCGCGGCGATGGTTTCACCCTCGATACCACCGTGCAAATCGGAAACACCTCTCGCCCGGCACTGCTGGTCTCGCGCAACGAACTGCAGGTTCCGCTTCTGAGTCCGGACTGTCTGGCGGGAATCCACCCCGTTACGGTAAGCACTCCTGCGCCTGGCGGTGGCAGCGTGACAGCCGCGTATGAGGTCGCTCCTACGGCCGCGGACATTCCTCACCTTGTGGCGGCGCATAGTCTGCTTCGTCATGAGCCTGCTATCCAGAATGAGCCGGAAGGCGATACCGTCGCCGACCTGATCACGCTGACCAATGCGGGCAAGAACGATCTGGGTGACGTGGTGATCACCTCGGTGAAACTGCTTGTCAACGGCAAGACATTTACCGCGAGCGGAACTCCGTCGCCGCTTCCCCTTCTCACTCCCGGCGGCTACTGCAGCGTGCAGGTGATCCTGCCGCCCCACTCCAGCGTCGCAGGTGACACCGGCATTCTGCAGGTACGCGGCACGGTGCATGGCAAAGCGTTCGTTCTTTCCAATCGCGTTATCATGCCCGCCCCCTATCATTAACCGGCCTATACTGGCGAAGAGAGTCGAAGAGGGTCGCGGTTGCCGCGCGATGAAGACACAAAGGTGTCTTTGTCGCGCGGAGCTGCGGCCCTTTCCCTATATAAGGATGCTGGCGGGTACATTTCGATGACTGTCATGACTACAACTTTTGATAGAGGAGTGTGGTACACTACGAGGGAAACGCACTGCACCCGGTAACAGAGGAAGCAGAATAGAGAATACTCCATGCCACTCGAAACCTACGCTCAAGACATTGTCGATACGGTGCGTGAGCCGCTGCTGATGCTCGATACCACCCTGCGGGTCCACTCCGCCAATCGCGCCTTCTATCAGACCTTTCAAGTCTCTGCCGAAGAGACCGAGCACCACCTCATCTACGAGCTGGGCAACGGTCAGTGGGACATTCCCGATCTGCGCAGACTTCTCGAAGATGTGGTGCCCAAGAGCTCAGTCTTCAACAATTTCGAGCTGGTGCATACCTTCCCGGCCATCGGGCGTCGGGTGATGCTGCTCAATGCGCGCAAGCTCAAGGCAGGCAACCACGGTGAGCTGCTGGTGCTGGCGATGGAAGATGTGACCGAGCGCCGCCGCGCCGAGGAAGAGGTGGCGCGAGCGGCGGCAGACTTGAAGGCGATCGAAACCTTCTCCCAGAATATCGTCGATACGGTACGCGAGCCGCTTTTGATGCTCGATACGACTCTGCGTGTGCATTCCGCCAACCGTGCTTTTTATCAGACCTTCCATGTCTCCCTTGAAGAGACCGAGAACCGTCTCATCTATGAGCTGGGCAACGGTCAGTGGGATATTCCGGCGCTGCGGACTCTGCTCGAAGATATCGTCCCCAAGAGCTCGGTCTTCAACGACTTCGAGCTGGTGCACACCTTCCCGGTCATCGGGCGTCGGGTGATGCTGCTCAATGCGCGCCAGCTCAAGGCGGGCAACCACGGCGAGCTATTGGTGCTGGCAATGGAAGATGTGACCGAGCGCCGCCGCGCCGAGGAAGAGATAGCCCGCGCCAAGGAGACCGCCGAGGTCGCCAATCGCACCAAAAGCCTGTTTCTGGCCAACATGAGCCATGAACTGCGCACCCCGCTCAACGCCATCCTGGGCTACTCGGAGATGCTGCAGGAGGAGGCCGCCGACCAGGGCGTACAGGCGTTCCTGCCCGACCTGCAAAAAATTCATAGCGCGGGCAAGAATCTGCTGTCGCTCATCAACGACATCCTCGACCTCTCGAAGATCGAAGCCGGCAAGATGGATCTCTATCTGGAAACCTTCAGCATCCCCATGTTGATCAGGGATGTCGTGGAGACCATTCGGCCCCTGGTGCGCGCCAACGCCAACACGCTGAGCGTACACTGCCCCGCCGATCTTGGCACGATGCGCGCCGACATCACCAAAACGCGGCAGAGCCTGTTCAATCTGCTGTCGAACGCGGCCAAGTTCACGAAAGAGGGCGCCATCTCCCTGGAGATCTCTCGTGAAATCATGGAGGATCGCGAATGGATCTGGTTCCGCGTATCAGATACGGGCATCGGTATGACCCCGGAGCAACTGGTGAAGCTGTTTCAGACGTTCACGCAGGCGGATACCTCCACCACACGCAAGTTCGGCGGATCGGGCCTGGGGCTGGCGCTGACACGCCGCTTCTGCCAGTTGATGGGCGGCGATGTAACCGTCAACAGTGTGCCGGGCGAAAGCAGCACCTTCACCATAAAAGTACCCGCCGTTGTCAGCGAACTGGAGCACCTGGAAAATGAGGTCATCGCTCCTGCCAGATCCCAGATCGCAATCGCACCGGGTGTGCGCGCGGACATCGAGGAGTTGCCGCTCCTGGGCAGTGTGCTGGTCATCGACGACGATCTGAATCAGCGTGACTTGATGCGTCGTTTTCTCATCAGCGAGGGCTTCGCCGTCCAGACCGCGAGCGACGGCGAGGAAGGGCTTCTTCTGGCGCGAAGGCTTATGCCGGTTGCCATTATCCTCGACGTGATGATGCACGGTATGGACGGCTGGACCGTTCTCTCCACGCTCAAGACCGACTCATCAGTATGCCACATCCCCGTCATTATGCTGACGATGATGGACGATGCGAAGCGGGGGTATGCGCTCGGCGCGGCCGACTATATTACCAAACCAACGGATCGTGTGCGCCTGGCGCAGATCTTGAAGAAGTACAGTTGTGAGCACCCGCCCTGCCCGGTTCTGCTGGTGGACGACGATACCACGACGCGCCGGATGATGCGCTATATGCTGGAGAAATCCGGCTGGGCGGTGAGTGAGGCCGAAAACGGGCGCGTCGCCCTGGAGCGCGTCGCCGAAAACCGGCCTGCGCTGATTCTGCTCGACTTGATGATGCCCGAAATGGACGGCTTCGCGTTCGCAGCC
Source organism: Chthonomonadales bacterium (assembly GCA_038217285.1). Taxonomy (GTDB): domain Bacteria; phylum Armatimonadota; class Chthonomonadetes; order Chthonomonadales; family Chthonomonadaceae; genus JANXLO01. Next base: position 15,379 of record JBBQPO010000098.1, on the reverse strand, counting down.
GAGCTGCACAAGCATGCCGAGTGGCGCTCGATTCCCATGGTCGTGCTGACCGCCAAAGACCTCACCTCGGAGGAGCTGATTCGTCTCAACGGCAACGTTCACGCGATCCTCGATAAAGCCGGACGCTCACGCGCCGATCTGATGCATCAGGTGCGCGACCTGTTGGTGGGCTGGACCGTGACGGCGGAACGCCACGGCCATCCGGTGCTCATCGGGGTGGATAAAAGCGCAAAGGCGAGCCGCCATGTCTAAGATCCTCCTGGTGGAAGACAACGAGATGAACCGCGACATGCTGTCGCGCCGCCTGCTGCGCCGAGGCTACGAAGTGGTGATCGCGCTCGACGGCGAAGGCGGCCTCTCTCTGGCGGAGAGCGAAGCGCCGGATCTGATCCTGATGGACATGAGCCTGCCTATCCTCGACGGCTGGGAGGCGACCCGACGCCTGAAAGCGGCGTCCGCCACACAGCACATCCCCATCATCGCCCTCACGGCGCACGCCATGTCGAGCGATCGTGACAGAGCCCTCGAAGCGGGCTGCGACGACTACGACACCAAACCCATCGAACTCCCCCGCCTCCTGGAGAAAATCGAAGCGTTACTGTCCACGGGTGATAGAGAAAAAACGCCGTGATCGAACGGCAACGTTCACTGCTAAAGGAACACCGTCTATATTCCCTCTCCGAAGGCTTCCCTGTCCCACTATAAACGGCAGGAGAACCGCTCCGATATGTCGAAATGTGAGTGGTCACCTGTCACTCAATAGGAACCAATGTTACCCGCCAGTATCGCTAACTTCGTCAGCCCCCAGCCATCTCTCCTTTGCGAATACGAGCGAACGGCGCGAAGGGGCTTGCTTTATTTAACAAGGTAATCGGCCCTTCGCAGGGCTCGGTCGTTCCCACTACGAAGGAAGATAGTCCGCTCGATGCCTGACCACAACTATTTCGCGAATCTCATCTGGCAGATCGCCGACCTTTTGCGCGGCCCCTACCGCCCACCGCAGTACGAACGCGTGATGCTGCCTATGACGGTGCTTCGTCGCTTTGACTGCGTGCTCGCACCGACCAAAGCCAGGGTTCTGGCGGAGCATGAACGGCTCAAGGATGGGAGAATCGAAGGCAGCGCTCTCGACGCCAGACTCAACCAGATCACAGGCCAGAACTTTCACAATCACTCCCCGCTCGACTTCGAGAAACTGAAGGGTGATGCCGACAACATCGACAAGCATCTCGTCAGCTATATCAAAGGCTTTTCGAAGAATGTCCGCGACATCTTCGATTTCTTTGAGTTCGAGAATGAGATCGAGCGGATGTGCGAGGCAGATATCCTCTACCTCGTCGTCTCCAAATTCAGCGATGTAGACTTGCACCCAAAAACAGTTCCGAACGAACAAATGGGAAGCATCTTTGAGAACCTCATCCGGCGTTTCAACGAGTTGGCCAACGAAACCGCAGGCGACCACTTTACACCGCGCGAAGTCATTCGGTTGATGGTGAGTATCCTGTTCATTCACGATGACGAACTGCTCGCCACCCCCGGTACCGTACGCAAACTGCTGGATCCGGCCTGCGGCACGGGCGGCATGCTGGCGGAAGCGCAGAACTACATGCGCGAGCACCATGACGCGGCGAAGCTCTTTGTGTACGGCCAGGACTACAATAAGCGCGCCTTCGCCACCGCCGCCTCGGACATGCTCATGAAAGAGGTGAGCCACAATGGAGGCAGCAACAACGTCCGCTTCGGTGACAGTTTAATCGACGACCAGTTCAAAGACGACTCCTTCGACTATTTCCTCACCAATCCCCCCTTCGGCGTGGATTGGAAGAAGCAGCAGAAGGTGATCCAGCGGGAGCACGAAAAAGAGGGGCCAGACGGTCGCTTTGGCGCAGGACTGCCGCGAGTCAACGACGGCTCCCTGCTCTTCCTACAGCACATGGTTGACAAGTTCGAGGATGTGCGCCCCTCGGAACACAAACACGGGTCACGGCTTGCTATCGTCTTTAGTGGCTCGCCGCTATTTACCGGTGGCGCGGGCTCCGGCGAAAGCGAAATCCGGAAATGGATCATCGAGAAAGACCGGCTTGAGGCGATCATCGCGCTGCCGGAGCAGATGTTCTACAACACCGGCATCGGCACCTACATCTGGATTGTCACCAACCGCAAGGAGAAGCAGCGGAAGGGCAAGATTCAACTCATCGACGCGCGGGACGTGTGGACTGCGGGCGGCAGCGAAGAGAGCAAACGCAGTCTAGGCGACAAACGTCGTCACTTTACCTCAAGTCAGATCTCCGAGATCGTCCAGCTATATGGATGTCAAACGAACGGCGAGATGTCCATAGTTTTCGACAATGACGACTTTGGATACACCCGTGTGACGGTGGAGCGCCCGCTTCGCTTGCGCTATCAGATGACCCTGGAGGACAAGGCCCGATTCCTCGACGCCTGCCCCCACCTGCTCGACGACATACAAGCCATCGATAGAGAGCTTGGGCGCGAACCACAGTGCAACTGGAATTCTATCTGGCACGACATTGAGGAGCTATTGCGTGTGCGCCAATCCAGTTGGAAGAAGGCAGAGAAGAGTCTCTTCCGTAGTGTCTTCACGCAGAAGGACCCCGAGGCCGAGAGGGTCGCAAAGGAGGGACGCGACTCTGGATATGAGTCAGATACCGACCTGCGCGACTTCGAGAACGTGCCGCTCAACGAGGACATCGACGCCTACTTCGACCGTGAGGTGCGCCCCTATGTGCCTGACGCCTGGATGGATCGAAGCAAGGATAAAGTCGGCTATGAGGTTAATTTCAACCGCCATTTCTACAAATACACTCCACCTAGGCTATTGGAGGAGATCGACGCTGAATTGAAGCAGGCCGAGGAGGAAATCATGAGGCTTTTGCGAGAGGTGACGGCGTGATTGCCGCAGAGTGGATCAGATCTGCGCTTCCGCCGACTTGGGCTATTGCAAGACTCAGAGATCACGCTGCTGTCATCAATGGGTATCCATTCGATTCGGATCTATTCAACGCCGAAAATGGAGTTCCACTAGTTCGGATTCGCGATATATCGAGTGAAGATACCGAGGTTCGCTATTCAGGAGAGGTAGTGCCGGACGCACTCCTAGAGGGCGGAGAGATTCTCGTTGGCATGGACGGTGACTTTAACGTTGCACGGTGGAAAGGCAGCAAGGCTCTGCTAAACCAGCGCGTGTGTTGTGTGCGCCCAACAGACAATATAGATGTGCGCTTTCTCTGCTACTGTTTGCCTGCACCGTTAAAGTTAATCAATGAGTACACTTATTCGACGACTGTCAAACACCTTTCGTCGTTTAGCATATTGAAAATTCGCTTCCCTCTTCCACCGCTCGCACAACAAAGCGCCCTAGCCGACTACCTTGATCGCGAAACATCGCGGCTGGATGCACTGATAGCGGCGAGGGAACGCGTACTTGGGCTTCTGGCCGAGAAACGTCGTACGCTCATTACCCACACTGTAACACACGGTATAGCCCAAGATACTTCCCTCCATGACTCGGAGGTACGCTGGCTCGGCAAAATCCCGGTGAACTGGCAGACGAGGCGTGCCGCCTGGCTCTTTCGTGAGCGGGACGATCGGGGAGAAGGGGGTCTGCCTCTGTTTGAGGTGTCGATAAACTCGGGGGTTGTTTTGCGTGAGTTTTCAGAGGATAGGATCGAGAGCACCGCTTCAGATTTCAACGTATACAAGGTCGCACGGCAAGGGGACATTGCATTTAACAAGATGCGGATGTGGCAGGGCGCGGTTGGCGTCGCTCCACAAGACGGTTTGGTCAGTCCAGACTATGTCGTTGCGGAACCGACCGGGTCGATGTTGTCGGAATACGCGGGTTTGCTGTTCCGAACAGACATGTTTAGTGCGGAGTGTGCAAGGAGGTCGCACGGCATAGTCTGGGATCGCTTACGGCTCTACTGGGAGGGTTTCCGAGAAATCGAGTTGCCGTTGCCACCCGTCGAAACCCAACGCGAGATTGTTGCATACGTAGCCAGGGAGACCACTAAATTGGATACGCTCCGGTCGGCAATGGAGCGTACCATCGTTCTGCTCAAGGAGCGACGCGCGGCCCTCATTGCTGCGGCTGTGACGGGCCAAATCGATGTGGGGAGCGCAGCATGAGAGTTGCCTCCCTCAAACTCGCCAACGTCCGCGCAATGGAGACAGCCGAGTTCACATTCCAGCCAGGCTTCAACCTGATCGTCGGCGTAAACGGCGTAGGGAAGAGCACGGTCCTGGATGCACTACGCATCTGTCTCTCTCGGATATTGCCCGCCATAACGGAGTCGCGCGCGAAGGCGATGTCGTTTGCAGTAGACGATATACGAACCGGGTTACCGTTCCTGGATGCGGAGCTGTCGTTCATTATCGGGCGCGACGAGTTCCGCTTCACCCGACGCCAATGGCGGGAAACCTTTGCGCCCGACGACCAGGAGAATATTGACCGCCTTCGGCTTGAGATCCGAAACTCCGAACGACTGCGTGAGAGAGCTCGCAATCTCCTCCGCGATCTGGAAGCATCGCACGGAGTATCTGATTCCGACACCTTTACACCATCGCAAAGTCAACTCAAGAAGGCAGCAGGCTCGGAGGCGGTGACTCCAAACTGTATCTATTTTTCCACCAACCGTTCCATAGCTTCTTATGCCGGCCCGTCGAAGTCCAAGACGGCAGGGGGGAAATCTTCTGCTTATGCCGAGGCGCTCCTTTCTCGGCCGATGTACATTGCACAATTCGCGGACTGGATGCGTGTACAGGCGGCTCTCAGCACAGAACAGAGAGCCGCGGCACGGCATCTGGAAGTGCTCCAGTCTGCGGCAGCGCGCTTCCTACCGGCTTACACTAATCTTCGGCCGAGCGACGACGACGCGTCGCGCCTCGTGATTGACCAGGGCGAGGTGACGCTTGGCGTCGATCAACTGTCGGACGGTGAGCGCAGCGTGTTGGCTCTTGTTCTCGACATTGCGCGACGCTTATCACAAGCCAATCCGTCTCTGGAAGACCCCTTGACGGACGGCAATGCAGTGGTACTCATTGACGAAGTCGATTTACACCTGCACCCGAAATGGCAACGGCAAATTGTTCGTAACCTCACCGCCGCTTTTCCAGGTTGCCAGTTCATCGCGACGACACATTCGCCGCAGGTCATCGGAGAGGTTAAACACGACCGCATCAGCATCATAACGGAGGGACGAGTCTACTCTCCTAACTATTCGTTTGGGGTTGATTCCAGCCGAATACTGGAAGAGATCATGGACACGGATCCTCGCGCTATCGAGATTGAAGACCTCCTCTCAAACATATCGCAGGAGATTGGAAAAAAGCGATACGATAGTGCGCGCAGCAGATTGGGGAATCTGATTGCATACCTCGGAGAAAATGATCCCGAAGTGACTCGAATAAGAACGCTCCTGGATTTCCTTGAGGACGATGAATGAGAGAGATAGCCAAGGGCGCGGAGCCGCCCAGTCTGCTGGTACACCGCCAGACGCCACAGTGCGACTATGAGAACTATAGCGACAAGGATTCGCTTCGGAAAGCATTAGTGACCGACCAGCGAGGAATCTGCTGTTATTGCATGGGGCGCATCCATGCGGAATTTGACGCCATGAAGGTCGAGCACTGGCACTGCCAGGATCACTACCCAGGAGAACAGCTTGACTACGCCAACCTGCTGGGAGCCTGCCTCGGCGGTCAGGGTCAACCGCCAACATTGCAGCATTGCGATACGAAAAAGGCGAATCTGAGTCTTAAGTGGAATCCATCCGATTCTATTCATCACATCGAAACACGTATTCGTTACGATCCAGACGGTACGGTCACGTCAGATGATCCTGAATTTGACGCCCAGTTAAACAAGGTGCTAAACCTCAACCTTCCGTTCTTTAAACAAAATCGCAAAATGGTCCTCGATTCTGTTCTTGAATGGTGGAAGATGGAAAAAGCAAAACAGCAAGATCGGATTCCAAAAACACGGGTCGAGACAAAGCAGAAGCAGTTCAAGGAGAAAATCCCTCTCGATCCTTTCTCACAGGTAGCAGTCTGGTGGCTTCAGCAGAAGCTGGAGAAGAGATCCAAATGAGCACTGGCCGTCACACCGAAGCCTCTTTCGAAACCGTCATCGAAGCGCATCTGCTGCAGAATGGCTACGTGCAGATTGCACGAGACGGCTTCGACCGTGAACGCGCGATCTTCCCGGACGCTGTGCTCTCCTTCATTCGAGAGACGCAGCCAAAGGAGTGGGCCAAACTGGAGGCGCTGCACGGCGATAAGACCGGCGAGCAAATTCTCGGTGACCTGTGCAAGTGGATGGACGCCAACGGCTCGCTCGCGACCCTGCGTCACGGCTTCAAATGTTACGGGCGGACGCTGCATGCAGCCTACTTCAAAGCGGCGCACGAGTTGAATCCGGAGTTGGAAGCCCGTTACGCCGCGAACTGTCTCGGACTGATCCGACAGTTGCATTTTTCGCCACGTTCCGAAAAGTCTATCGATATCACCCTGACCCTCAATGGCATCCCTGTAGTCACATTGGAACTGAAGAACCCCCTTACCGGGCAATGGGTTGAAGACGCACGCAGACAGTATCGGAAGGACCGCGATCCACGCGAGCCAATTTTCGAGTTCAAGCGCCGCACACTGGTACACTTCGCAGTGGACACCGAGTCGGTATTGATGACGACCCGACTGGCGGGCACGGCGACACACTTTCTTCCGTTCAACAAGGGATGCGAAGGAGGGGCGGGAAATCCGGCTGACCCGGCTGGCCGGACCTACCGCACCGCCTATCTTTGGGAAGAGGTACTGCAGCGGGACAGCCTGCTCGATCTTCTCTCCCGCTTCATTCATCTTCAAATCGATGAGAAGCGCGATGAGTTGGGGCGCAAGGTCAAGGCGGAGTCCATGATTTTTCCGCGTTACCACCAACTCCAAGCGGTGCGCAAGCTGGTCGACGCCGCCCGCTGCGAAGGCGTAGGACATAACTATCTCGTAGAGCACTCGGCGGGAAGCGGGAAGAGCAACACCATCGGTTGGCTGACGCATCGACTGGCATCGCTGCACGACGCGAGCAATCGGCGAGTCTTCGACAGTGTGATCGTAGTCACCGACCGCGTGGTTCTTGACCAGCAGCTTCAAGACACGATCTACCAGTTCGAGCACAAGCGCGGCGTCGTACAGCGGATCGACGAGAGTTCGCGGCAACTCGCGGAAGCACTTGAGAACGCTGTGCCCGTGATCATCACAACGCTTCAAAAGTTTCCTTTCGTCTCGCGCCAACTCCTTAAGATGGCGGAGGAGCGCGGAACAGATGGGACGGGGATACTCGCTACCCGGCGCTGCGCCGTTATCATTGATGAGGCGCACAGTTCACAGGGCGGTGAGACTGCGACCGATCTCAAAGAGGTTCTCGGGGGCGAACGACTGCTGGAACAGGCAAAGAAGCGCGCAGTCGAGGAAGGTCGCGAAAACCTCGAGGAGCTCTTTCGCAGCATGGCCAAGCGAGGACGGCAGGCGAACCTGAGTTTCTTCGCCTTTACAGCCACTCCCAAGTACAAAACGCTCGCAGTTTTTGGCCGAAGTAAGCAGCCTGCTCACCTCTATACCATGCGCCAGGCCATCGAGGAAGGGTTCATTCTCGACGTCCTGAAAAACTACACGACGTATGCGACCTATTACAAGCTCCTAAAGGCCTGTGAGGAAGACCCAAACGTTGAGCGCAAGAAGGCGGCGCAGGCGCTCGCGCGATTCATGAAGCTGCACCCGCATAACATCGCGCAAAAGACCGAGATCATGGTAGAACACTTCCAGGCGGTCACACGACACAAAATCGGCGGACGCGCCAAAGCAATGGTGGTAACCGGCTCTCGGTTAGAAGCTGTACGCTATAAGCAGTACTTTGATCGGTACATCCGCACGAAGGGCTATGCCATCCGGTCGCTGGTAGCATTCTCGGGGACGGTTCAGGACGACAAGTTGAGGGACGTTACCTACACAGAAGTCGAGATGAACCTCGGGATTTCCGAGAAGGAGCTTCCGGAGAGGTTTGCTTCCGAGGATTATCAGGTTCTCCTCGTCGCGGAGAAATATCAGACCGGCTTCGATCAACCGCTGCTGCATACGATGTTCGTGGATAGGCGGCTCGCTGGCATCCAGGCGGTTCAAACCCTGTCGCGCTTGAACCGGATTCACCCGTTTAAGGAAGACACGTTCGTCCTGGACTTCGTAAACGACCGCGATGAGATACGCTCCGCCTTTAAGACTTACTACGAGGGTGCGGAGATGGGAGAGGAAGTAGACCCCGTCCGCATGTACCAGATCAAAGGGGAGTTGGACGCTTCCGGTATCTATCTGGACGAAGAGGTCGATCGCTTCTGCGCCGTGTATTTCAAGCCCAAGCAGCGGCAGAGCGCTATGGACCATCAAGCCATGAACGTTGCTCTCGATCCGGCAGTGTCGCGTTTCATGGAACGCCAAAAGGACGCCGAGGAAGAGGCGGAACTCTGGCGCGGTAATGCCCAGGCGTTTCTGAACCTCTATGCGTTTCTTAGTCAGGTGATTCCATATCAGGACTCCGACCTTGAGCGCTTATACATTTTTCTCCGCCATCTCGGGCCGAAGCTGCCCCGGCGCAAAAGCGGACCCGCCTACCAGTTCGATGACGATGTGCGGCTGGAGTACTACCGTTTGCAGAAGATCAGCGAAGGGTCCATCTCCCTGCAAGACGGCGATGCACAGCGCCTCGATGGCCCCACCGAGGTCGGCAGCGGCATCGTTCGGGAGCAGCCCGTTCGCCTCTCCCTATTGATCGACCTGGTCAACGAGCGGTTCGGTACCGACTTCAACCAGGCAGATCAGCTATTCTTCGATCAGATAGTCGAAGCGGCCATGGCCGATGTTGAGTTGCAGCAGGCCGCCGCAGTTAATCCAGGCGACAAATTCGAACTTGTCTTCCGCAACTTGCTCGAACGCTTATTCGCCGAGCGTATCGACCAAAATGAAGAGATCTTTGTACGCTTTATGAACGATACACCATTCCAGAAGATCGTGACATCGTGGATGGCCTCGGAGGCCTATCGGCGACTCCGAACAGAAACTGTCATGGAAGATCCGAATGCGCGCCCGGCCGTGCCACCGCAAATTCGCACAGCAGACCGGAGTCCCGAAGAACCCTACTCTGTCTGACTTCTGGCCGCCCTACGCAGAACTGTGGCAAGCGCCTTTTGGGAATCCGCAGATGGATACCGAGTTGTTCCATGCGATGGCTCACGGGAATGGGCCGCACGTTCATTCCGGTCCGCCGGAATGAAACAGCGTGAAGCTTCCGCGCCATAGCGGATCGTCTTGTTTGATCTCCCGCACCGCGCCACCGCGCGTTTCATGGATGATGATCGGAAACGGCTGGCCGCTGTAGCAGACTTCAGCAAAACTGAGGGCGACGCGCGAATTCTCAATGACGAACATCGGAGCCCGGAGCGTATCGCCGACCGAATAGCTGAAGCCGCCCAGCAGTTCCGTGGTACTTCCATTTTTCGCAAGCAGCAGTGGGCCGCCGCCTTCCGTCTTCAATCCCAGGATCCAGGCGGTCCCGCCGTCGTTTTCCACATGAATCCCGTCGCCCTCCGGATTGAACTGCCGCGCCCAGAGATGCTGCTGGTGAAAGTGGAAATAGCGCCCGACGACATCTTCGATATAGACGTCACCGGTCCCGCCTGGTCCCGTTCGATACGCTTCCGCCGCCTGGAAGTTGATCGCGAGACGCCGCATGACGAGGGTTCGTTTGGAGTCGTGCTCCAGGAAGAAATAGGGGCCGCCGCTGAAATCCGTATTGATGCCTTCCACCACGACGACCGGCGCCATGCCGTCCGCAAACCGAAAGAGAGGCGCGTTCTGCCCGGTCAAGGGCGCAATCGGGATCAAATTGGCCTTGCAGCCAATGAGACGCCGGACATTGCCTCGCAGGACGACGGTCTTCCCGATACGGTAAGCGCCGCGCAGCAGATAGACCGTGGTCGCGCCGCTGTCGATGGCTTCCTGGAGGGCCTCGCTGGCGTCCGCTTCGCTGTCGGGGCGCGCACCGTACTGCTGCACACCCGCCCACGTCTTCGGAGCGTCCCAGGCGACTTTGGGCGTCTCTTTCACAGGCAGATTCAGGCTGCCGGTGGCAGATCCTGAGAGACCGGCGGCTGGCTTACTGAGGTACAGGGGAACATTGGGACCGGTGAGGGTCCTGGTGTTGCCGGCGACACGACTGCTGATCGCCGCGTGATACCCCGACGTCTTCAGGTTCCGGCAAAACGTCGGGCCTTCCACTTCCAGCGCGTCTCTGTTCTCTGCGCCTTTTACTCCCTCAAACCGGCAGTCCACCAGCGTGGTAAAAACGCCCCCCGCCCGGAATGCAGGAACCGCGTTGATACTATGAAGGTCGCGCACCGTACACGGCTGCCCATCGTTTCGAAAACCGTATCTATTCTGATGTTCTACGACGATGTGTTCCAGGGTTTCGCTGGCAACCGACGTTGAGACAGAAACGCCGACATCGAAGCCCTGTACCCGGACGTTTTTAATCAGGCAGGGACCCTGCTCGTCGGTGTAGCCCAGATCCAGACCGTTGACGCCCTGCCCATCGCCCGAAACGATCGTGACGTCGTAAACGCCGCCCTGGTTATTGGCGATAAACTGTATTCCCTCCGCGCCCGGATTGCTGACGCCTGTATCGATCGTCAGCGTGTGCAGTTCGTTGCCAAAACGCTGCGCCGGTTTATGCCCGGTATACACAACGCCCTTTGGTTTGCGTGGGTTCTGAAATCCAGTACAGTGGTCCATCAACTGCAGCACCGCTCCTGCCCGGCTCTGTCCCCAAAAAATCGTGTTCCGCTGCCGCCCTTCATCGCCACCCCAGCGCAGGGTATCGGAGACACGGTAGATCCCGTTTGGAAAATAGAGAATTGCGCCCCGGTCCGTGTTGTCGGCCAGCGCCTGCTGCAGGGCGTGGGTGTCGTCGGTTTTGCCGTCTCCCTTTGCCCGGTAAGGCGCCTTGGTGACATCGACGACGCCGGACGCGGCCGGGAATGCAATGTTCTCGGCGCCGGGTAGGGGCTGACCGAGCGCCAGCCTGGGATGCGTCGGGCGCGGGTAGGTCGGCTTCCAAACTGGTGGCAGCGTGACCACTGCCTTTAAGTCAGCATTCGCGAAGCGTACTTCGGCCAGACCCGACATCTCACCGCCCCGATAGTTCGACAGGATTCTCCATCGAAACCAGCGCGCTCGGACTACCTTTGCAAACGAAACGGCTTCCCCCGGATCATCGTCCCTTCCGGGCGCCTGTTTCAGCGTAAATTTCCCGACCGGTATAAAGCTCTGGTTGTCCACCGAGGCGCTGATTTCGACCTCCTTCACGCTGCGTGTATTCCAGCCTCCTCCCTCGTTATAGTTCCAGACATAGATGCCCCGCACATTAACTATTTTTCCCAGATCGAACCCCAGGATCGCATCGAACGCGCCGTTCCACATGCAGGTTCCATCGGCTCCGACTTGGAAAACCTGCGTACGGAACGTTCATGGGCGCAAGTTACGGCCGTGCAAAGTGCCAAGCGAGGCGCCCGAGGGAGGAATCGCGACTATCGGCGGCGTATCTGACTGCAACATCCGGGGCCGTACGTCGTCTATAGATGTGAACTTCATTCTGTGAGGCGCGTCCTCATAGTATAGAGATATTTTCGTCGGACGGGAAAACGGTTTGGCCGCTCCCGAACCGATGCTTGTCTGTCTCTAGGGCCAAAGCGCCCTACAAACAAAATTTCAGGAGTGATCCGAATGCTCTTTCGTGCTATTGTGAACCCGCGTTCACGGCCTTTTCGTTCCCTGCTCACGCTGGCGTGTCTGATGGCCCTCGCGGGCGCGGGCCGACAGGCGTCCGCCGATGCCAAAGCGGCGCTGCCGGCGACGTCGGGAAACCTCAAGATGGTTCACTCCCCCACGTCGCCGCAACTGTTCAATCCAGGCACACTGGAGAACCACATCGACGGCGAAGCGCAGGCCGTCAAGCAGTACGGTTTCAAGTCCTGCACCTACGCGGAGTACTCGCCTACCGGAACCGGCACACAACTGCTGACCGTAGACATCTATGAGATGAATACGCCCCAGGACGCGTTCGGCTACTACAGCCATCAGCGCAGCGACAACGCTAAGATCGTCAAGGTCGGGGCGGAAGGCTATGTGGAGCCGACCGCGTTCAACTTCTGGAAGGGGCCGTACTACGTGAAGATGGCTATCACGGCCAGTAATCCTGGGCCGTTCCAGCCGCAGATGCCGAAACTGGCGCAGGCGATCGCCGCCAAGCTGACCGGTTCGACCGACCTGCCCGCCATCATGAAGCTCCTGCCGCCGGGCTACAAGCCGCTGAGCAACCAGTATCAGCGCTCCGACATCGCCGGGCAGTCGTATATCAACAACGGCGTTACCGGGAAGTATCCGAGCGCGGGCCAGCAGGCGGAACTCTTTATCGCGATCTACGCCTCGCCCGCCGCCGCCAAGCAGGCGTACACGAAGTACCATACCTACCTCTCCGCGCCGGCCACCGCCGCTCTGGGCGCGAAGGCCGCCGACATTAAAGGTCTGGGCGAGAGCGCGATCGGCCTCAAGACCAAATTCTCCGGTCAGGTCGTCGCGGCCCTGAGCGGTAAGTATCTCATCGGGATGCGCAAAGCCACCAGTCAGGCCGCCGCGCTGCCCATCGTCAAAGCGGCAGTCGCCCACGCGAAATAGTCCGGCCCGTTCCGAGAAACGAGGAGCAACCATGGCAGATCCTACAACCAACACAACCGGCAAGGTTTCCGACCCTTCGGAGACAGCCGCTTCCCGCCGCAAGTTTCTGGAGGTCGCGGGCGGAACCGCCCTGCTCGGCGGTCTGTACGGGCTGACCTGGCTGCAGAAAGACACGTTCGACAGGCCGCGTAACCTGCGCGCGCCCGTCAAAGCCAGCGCCACCACGCCGGACATCGTCTGCGTCGAAGGCAACCCGCAGTCCTACGGGGACATCACCGAGCGGGCCATCAACGAACTGGGTGGCATCGAGAAGTTCGTGAAGAAGGGCGACCGCGTCGTCATCACCCCGAACATGGGCTGGATGCGCACGCCGGAGCAGGCCGCCGCCACCCATCCCGACGTTTTGCGGCGTCTGGTACAACTCTGTGAGCGCGCGGGCGCCTCCAAGATCACCTGTATCGACTACACCCTCGACGACTGGAAGATGGCCTTCGAGATCTGCGGCGCGAACAAAGCGGTGCAGGGTACCAAAGCCCAACTGCTCTCGCCGACCGAAGTCTCTCTCTATAAGGCCGTCGATATTCCCTCCGCCGTGCCGAAGTTCATTCCCGACGGCACTCCGGCCGGCAAGCCCTACGATCCGCGCCACCATTTCAACCAGATCGACCAGCATATCCCCCGCGAGATCATGGAGGCCGACTGCTTCATCGTCAATCCTGTCGTGAAAGACCACGAGGCCGCCGTCATCACCATCGCCATGAAGAAGCTGATGGGCTGTATCTGGAATCGCAAGGACTACCATCGCTACGGCCTGCACGACTGTATCGCCGAGCTGAACTGCTTTATCAAGCCGACGCTGATCGTCACCGACGCCACCCGCGCCCTCCAGACCCGTGGCCCGAAGGGGCCGGGGGAGGTCACGACGCCGCACAAGGTGCTGGCCGGCATCGACCCCGTCGCGCTCGATTCCTACTGCTGTCAGTTCCTGACCGTCAAGGGTATCACGCCGGATGTGGTCAATCACCTCGTCCTCGCCAACAGCCTGGGCCGGGGCCAAATCGACATCAGCCAGTTGAATGTAAAAGAGATATCCGGAGCGAAGGGCTGACGCGCGGGGCAACCTGCACATAGTTTTCTACAGGAGAAATAGGTAATATGGCGGATATACCCCAGGAGTTTCCGCGCGGGATGGGATGCGGCAGCGGGTGCGGGTGTGGCAGCAAGAAGCCCTCGCAGCCTGCGCCGAACGTCGTCCGGGCGACCGATATTCTCGGCGTGCGCAAGCAGGACACGGTGCGTATGGCCGATGTCGGTGTGATCCGGTCGCAGGATTTCGGCGATAACGGCGGCAGCGCCAACGCCAAATTCACGGCGGAGCAGAAGCGACGGATGAAAGAGGCGCCCGGCAACACGTCGGCGCATCGGATCGTCCTGATCCGCCGGGCCACGCAGATCTTTCTCTTCGGGCTGTTCGTCGTGTTCTTCTTCCTGACCACCGCGACGAGCCAGCAGTTGGGCGGCATTCCCAAGAACCTGTTCATGGAGCTTGACTTCCTGAACACGCTCAAGAACAGCATTGCTTCGCATCATATTCCCGTCTATGTGCTCGGCCCCGGCATCTTTATGCTGTTGTTGACCATGTGGGGCGGGCGGATTTTCTGCGGCTGGATCTGCCCGCTCGGGACCGCCATCGATATCGGGGATGTGCTGCTCTTCCGCAAGGGCCGACTCTTCTACACGAAGAAGCGCAGCGACACCCGCCGCTTCCGCAACTGGAAGTATATCTATCTGCTGGTCGGACTCGGCGCGCTGGTCTTTGGCGTCGATGTCCTGACCTTCGGCGACCCCATCTCGCTCATCACCCGCACCTTCACCTTCTGCATCGAGCAACCGGTCGCCTACATCTGGAACGGCCTGCTCTCCGCCTTTGACGCCGTGGGGACGCATTTCCACTACGCGCTCGGCTCCGAAGTCGCGCGGATGAATATGCCCAGTCGCCAGTACTGGAACGGCTGGTTCGTGCTCTTCATGTTTATGGGCGTCATCGGGCTGTCGGGCTATCAGGAGCGGTTCTGGTGCCGGAACCTCTGCCCCTACGGCGGTCTGCTGGCGCTGGTCTCCCGCGTCTCCTGGCTGCGCCACTATATCAAGATGGACGGCTGTATCCACTGCAAAAAGTGCGAAATTCAGAGCAGAATGGGTTGCTACGAAAACTTAGATAAAAAAGCAACCGCAAAGCCTGAACACAATATTGCCGAATGCATTCAATGTTTCCGCTGTGAAACCATTTGTCCAACAGACGTCATTCAGATAGAGGCGCGAGTTCCTGCATCAATCAAAGAGGCTTTGAGACTCACACCAAAAGACACTGCTCCGCGACCAGAACGACAGGGAGATATCGACCTCGGCAGACGCCGAGTAATTGCATCTGTTGGCGCGGGAATGATATGGGGAGCTACGGCGAAGGCTGGCGCAGATAACTATCAAGGCAAAATGCGACGCTATCCTCGCAACAACAAAGCGATGCGTCCTCCAGGAGCGTTGCCAGAGAAGGAATTCCTGTCCGCCTGCACACGGTGTGCGGAGT
>JBBQPO010000097.1:0-19332 GCA_038217285.1 Chthonomonadales bacterium | reverse complement strand
CCGTCCGTACAGCCATAATATATCACCCGCGTAGCTTCGCTCCAGACCGTTCAGATTGAAACGGAATCAGTGTTCATTTTGAACGCGATTCAGTGTTCATTTTGAAACGGAATCAGTGTTCAAATTCGCCGGAATGTACATGGCTGCTTCTATGGCTGTTCTTAAGGGCCCTGAGGCGTTACCTGACGCCTTACGTGAGCATCTGCAATGGTACCAGCGCCGATTTCGGCTCACACGATCCTGGGGCCTGGTGTGGTGGCACTTGCAGGCCTGGTCGGCTTTGTATGACTTGACCCAACGTCAGGAGATAGCATTGTTCGTCTTCGAACTTGCGGACTGGGCGCTCTCGCAACAGTTAGAGACCAATGGAGCGTTCCTGGTCAACTATGCCCAGGACGGCCCCGGCTTTCACACGGCCTGCGTGATGGAAGGGATCGCCGCCGCCCACCGAGTAGCATTGCGTTACGGCGACGTAGCGCGGGCTGAACAGTACCGGATGTCTTGGAGAGACGGCTACAGGTTTGTGGATCGGCTTATCATTCGTGCGGAAGACACCTACGCCATGCCCAAACCGGATCGTTCTCTGGGGGGAGTACGTGAGTCATTGACCAGCTCACGTGTCCGAATCGACTACGTAGCGCATACGCTCATGGCATTGGTACACGGCGTTGCTCTGCAGGAGCCGTGAAAGCATCGCACTATTCGGTTTGACTCACTGTCACTAATAACACTTGATTTTTCAGAAAGGTTACGCTCATGGATGCGCCGAACAACCCACCTGTCATCGGGATATACCAGGACGGTCAGGCTGCCGTATTATGCAACGCTTTCTCACTCGGCTGGACGCTCACTGAGTTGATAAGCCGGGTTCAAATCGTAGCGATCGAAAGATGCCGTACTGACGAGCCACCGCCGGACTCCACTCTCACCGAGCCCAGTGGCAATGCTGCCGGCAGTCAACCCAAGGCGATGGCGCTTATTACCGACAGCAACGCCAGTTTCTGGCTTGCGAGTACGTGGCGGGCGCGGTTTAGCCATATCGCAAACTTACACGCAGTTGCGTTTCCGAATAGCGCCACGGCGAAGACGCTCTATGCGCCCCCTGGGCCCAGTGTGCTGCCGTATCTCTATCCTCCCACGCCCGACTATGCCGATATCGGCATCAGTGGAATGGACCCGACCGGTGCGCCGGTTCTCAAGGATTTTCAACTTTATGACGTTACACGCCGTGCCATCAACTGCCTGACGCTTCTCCTTGTCAATCCTGAGGAGAGCCTGATAAAGGACGAAATTATAAAGTCCCAAACCCGTCTCGCCTGGTTCGTGGAAAAGGGGGCGTTGAAGCCGGGTGGGGGAGGCGGTGATGCCGGCACGGTAGGAATGGATGCAACGGGCGCGGCAGTGCTTAGCATGTGGCCCGAGCCACCGGCAGAGTTCAAGTTGGACGATACCACACTCCAGGAAGCCATTATCAACCTCAGCGAACTGACGGTCAAATTTCTGCAAGCCTGGGATGGATATCTGCGCGAAAACTATTACGCGAGTATTGCGTTGAAGCAGAATGAGACCATGCTCGTCGCCTATGAAGCCGGACGTTCGATCGCGTCCTTATCCTGGGGGATGTCCATGCGGACGGCTCAAGCGCAAGCGAACAACTCGAGTGTGTCTGCGGTGGCGGAGGATCTGAAGAAGGCATGGCAGGAGACGTTCGATCCGCGCGCCATCATTCATGCGCAACATCAAATTGCGGCGCTGAGCACGGCTTTCGAGGATGCTTACTTTCGACTCAATCCGACCCAGCAACGCTCGCCCGACGATGCCTTGCTCGTCTGGCCCAATCCCGACCTGCCGAACCAGATGGTTCATGCCGTGAAGCAGAGCCTGGACTACTGGCAGCGCGCGGTAGCCTGGATAACCAACGCACTGCCACCCGTTCCGGTGGCCTCCACTGTGCTCGTTCCGGCGGACTCCAATGTACCCGTTCCGGTGGCCTCCACTGTACCCGCCCCGCCCAGGGTGCCGACATTTACGCTGGATCTCAGTAATCAGTTATGCGTCGCACTTCGGGAACAGTCCGATGTGTGGCAATCGCTGATCACCGGACAACAGGGCTTACGAGCCTACAGCGTCGAAAGCGTAACGAAGCGTATCTTACAGGATGCACTGGACGAGGTGATGACGAAAGTACAGGATGATCTTCAACAGAAGGGTGCGGCGGCCCGCAAACAGGCGATGGCCGACGCGCAGCCTTTTCTCCTGCTCATAGGCGTAGTGGGGTTAGGGTTCACTATGCTGCTGGTTGTTCTGCTCTTCCTGAGCCACCAGTTGACCCCCGCTACAGTCGCCACCACCGGAACCGTGCCTATTGTAGGACTCATCCTCGGCACGTTGGGTTTGCGTAAGTCAAGCACACAGGCGAGCGCTCAGCCTAGTGTTACGATCATTAATCCTGGGGCTTCCTCCGGTGCAAACCCGCCTGCAAGTGGGCCAGGTGCAGCGACGGGTTCCAGCAACCTTATGGGACAGCTTGCCGGTTTGGCGGGGAGACTGGAAGTAGCCCTGGTGCAGGCCTACAAAGACGGTTATCAACAGGTTCGGATTGAATTCGCCACGTTAAATCAAAGTGTCGCGGTCGCCTATCCGCTGGTGGAATATTTCGTGATCACCCCACAGATGGAAACCGTCACAAGCGAATTCACATTTGTGACGGAGATCATCTGGAGTGGAACGGATCGTAAAGCAGAGGCGGGTCGGGTTGTAGAGGCAGCATTCGGCCCGTTCCGTGTGCTGCTCGGTTCGCTGGGCAGCGGTGCCACAGGAAAGTAGAGATCACTGACCGCCGGCATGCTTCAGATTCCAAGCGTCCGTTTTTGGCGGCGAACATCAAGGGCGTCCCCCCTGCTTGTTCTGCGCGTTGACATCCGCCTTCCGATCCAGAAGGCCTTTATCCTCCAGGCACCACAGGGAGCGGTTTTCATAAAACATATCCCAGGCCGCTTTTCTCTCATCGGCATTGCCAGGGATCAGTTCCCATGCCGTGGATCAGTTCCCATGCCGTGGAAGTGTTCCGCAAACGCGTCGGCGTCAGGGTTCGCCGCCATTCTGGGGCTTGCTAATAGTAGGATCCTTCTCTCGCCAATTCACATTGCTGGCACGGTTCAGAGGCAGGAATAGCCTCTTCAAGAACACAATGTAAAGAGCAAATGCGGAGGGAGCGCCACTTGTATACACCGATCTGGAAGGCAGTTCATGCCCATCTTTCGGCCGAACGAATGCGGGCCGAGATTGCCGAGTTCTTTGAGTTCTCGCGCTGGTCCTCCTTCGATAAGATCGTCGGCCTGGCACAACGGATCGCCGAGAAGATGGAAGCGCTGGGAATGGAAGAGGTGCGGCTCATCGAGTTCCCAGCGGATGGCCGGACCGCGCACGGCGGGTGGACGATGCCCCGGGCCTACGATGTCCAGGAGGCACGCCTGACGTTGCTTGCGCCGGAGGCGCCGGACACGACACTCGCGGACTATCATCGTAATCCCGTCAGCCTTATGATGTACAGTCTCCCCACCCCACCGGAAGGGATCACCGCCGATCTCACGGTGGCAGATAGCCTGGAGGAGATGACGCCCGAACGTGTATCGGGACGCCTGGTGCTGACCTCCGGGATCGGCGTAGAGTTTGGGCAGGCCGCCATGCGGGCGGGCGCGTATGGCCTGGTCAGCGACTGCCGCAATGCGCACCGCTTCTTTAAGAATGGCCCGGAGTTGGACCTCACCAACGAGTGGCATAACTACACCATCCCGCCCTGGGACGATCCCGGCAAAGGCTTCGGCTTCTCCCTCTCCCCGGAGCAGGGCCGGCACCTGCGCGGTCTCCTCTCCGAGGGGCAGACCGTGCGGCTCCACGCTCTCGTCAAATCCCGCCATTACGATGGAAGCTTGCCCGTCGTCAGCGGCCGACTGCGTGGTCTGGAGCCGGAGGAGATCGTTCTGACGGGCCACTATGACGAGAACGGAGCCGACGACAACTGTTCGCAGGTCGCTGTTGCGCTGGAGGTCTGCCGTGCGATCCGCTCGATGCTGCAAGCCGGGGAGATCCCGCCGTTGCGGCGCAGCATCCGGGTGCTGTTTCCGATGGAGGTGCGCGGCTTCAACGCCCTGATTCAGAACGAGGAAGAGACCCGGTATATGCGGGCCGGCCTGAACATCGACACGGTCGGCACGGATCAGAACAGCGTCACCTCGACCTGCACGCTCTCCGACAGTTTTGTCGCCCTACCCTCCTACACAGACGATTTTGTCGCCGAACTGCTCACCCTTCTGGCGGAGCAGAGCCCGCTTTTTCGCTGGCGTCGGGCAGACGCCGACATCATCGATAATATCTTCGGGGAGCCTCTGATCGGAGCGCCGACCCCGGCGCTCTGGCACTACAACGCGACCCACCATCTGGCGACGGACACGCCGGATCGGATCTCGGGGCGAATGCTGGAGGATATGGCCCGTGTGGCGGCGACCTATACGGCTTTCCTGGCCAACGCCGGACTGCCGGAAGCGCTCTGGCTCGTAGAGTTGGTGGGAAATCAGGCCGCAGGCCGCTTTCAGGAGATCGTTGCGAAGAGTCACCACGGAGGCTCCGACCCGACGCAAACCGCGCAACTGCAGCGGCAACTCACAAGCCTCTATGACCGTTACTCTCAGAAGCTGGGTTCGCTCAACCACCTGGTGCCTTCTGTCCCTCTGCTCCCCACCCCGGCGATCATGGCCGAGCAACGCCAAAACCTGGTTGGTCCGGATCTTCTGCTGCCACAAGAGCTCTTTCAGGAGCGCGTCTCCGCCCTCAAAATACACATAAATCGTGCTCACGACGAGGCCCGTGCCCGGATGCGGCGTCAGGCCCAAGAGTTCTTCAGGACCGCGATCCCGGTGGAAGAGGAGCCAGTGGCGGTGAGTCGCTGTGTGCCCTTAAAGACCTTTCGGGGCTTTGCCGCCTTCGAGGATCTGAACGCGATGGATCGGGACTATCTCCATACCGTGCTGGAGTTCCCCCATGGCTGGGGAGCACCGATGTGGCTGCAGAACGCGCTCATGCTTGCCAACGGCAAACGTACCGCCGGGGAGATCGCATCACTCCTCCAACTTCATACCGGAAATGGGCCTGGGGTAAGGCGTCTGGAACAGATCTTCGACTTTCTCGCGCATCGCGACATGGTCCGATTGCGCCCTTACCTGACGCAGGCGGAAGTCAGGAGTGCGCTCAAGAGGGCGGGGTTGGAGAACGGCGATGTCGTGCTGGGCCATTTCGCGTTGAGCCGGTTCGGGTACATCGAGGGCGGGGCGGAGGGCCTGACAGACACGCTCCTCGCGATCCTCGGTTCAGAGGGCACGCTCGTCATGCCGACCTTCACCTTCTCCTGGATCGGACGCTTGCCCTACGACCCGCGCACGACTCCGTCGCGGGTCGGTGCGATGACGGATCGCTTCTGGAGACGGCCCGGCGTCCTGCGCAGCGCCCATCCAACACACTCTTTTGCGGCCATCGGCAAACACGCCTCCGCCCTCCTGGCCGGCCACGACCATACCCGTTCGCCGCTCAGCCCGGACGGCCCGCTGGGTCGGTTAGCTGAACTGAACGCTAAGATACTGCTGTTCTGTCCCTCAACCTCGAATACGGTCATGCATGTAGGAGAGTATCGGGCCGGCCTGCCGCTCCTGGACTTCCTCTGCCCGGTTATAGAAGGCGGCACGCGAAACGAGGTGCTGGTGCCAGACTGCCCCTGGCATGTGCGCTTCGCGCCCACCTACGAGAAACTCTATGCTCGTGGCCTGATCCAGGACGTCACCCTTGGGGAAGATACCCTTCGCACCATGCGCTGCACCGATGCTATCGAAGCGCAAGCAGAAGTCATGCGCGAGACGCCCCAAGCCCTCCTCCAACCCGGCTGCAATTGCCTCTACTGTCAACGGCTGTCGCAACACTGTCTGGAAATCCAGACGCGCCCTGTTTCACCGAGCCCGTAAGCAGCCATGCGGAACCTCATCACGCTTCACGTCCTCTCTCGTGAAGGAATACGGTGCCTACTCGCATGAATAGGGAAACAAGAAAAAGCTCCCAATCTTCTTCTTCTCGACACTTCCTGCCGTGGAGACTTGGGCGCCCAAGGAGAAACGACCATAGAACGATTAGAGGCGTATCCTGCGGTGCGCACGGATGACGATGCAAACACCGCAACGGAGTCAGCGCTTCCGACATACGACGACGCCGGGGTCGATCTGACCCTGATTCGGTGGATGCTCTCGCTCTCCCCACTCGAGCGTCTTCGGACAGCCCAGCGGTACGCCACATCGGCCCAAAGGTTGAGAAATGCCCCCAGAAGAGTTCGACTTTGAAACGATTCTCAGACTCAGGGATGTGTGCTTGAGCCCTCTCCGTAGACGGGGAAGAGGTTCTGTTCGGGCCAGGCGGTCACTTTCGCGGCGGCCTGGTGTAGGAGGCCGTCGATGGCGCCGTCGGCACGGGAGTTGAAGAGGATGACCCAGGAGAGACCATTGGAGAGGCGTACCATCAGGGTCGAGGTGCCCGGCATGGCGCCGTTGTGCCAGTAGTTCGCTTTGCCGTCGTTCCCGACAGGGCGCACCTGCCATCCGAGAGCGTAGTAGGCAGCGCTCGGTGCGCCGTCGGGGTCGAGGCCGAGCGGAGGTTCGGGGCGGGCGAACATGGTGGCAACCGTGGCTTTGGAAAGCAGCGGCCGTTTGCCGGGAACATCGAGTTTCGCCATAAATCGGGCCACATCTACCGCCGACGCGATCCAGCCGCCGTGCGCGTCCATGGTCTGCGGCGAGGCGAATGCGTAGGGAAGCGGAACCGGATCGAGGCCGTCTGCGGAGAAGACCGAACGTTCCGTCCGGTTTTCAGAGTCGTAGTAGCGTACCTCGTGCGGGAAACGTTCTGAAAGCCGTCCTCTACCGATCCGCATGGAATGAATGCCCATGGGCGCCAGCACCGTCGTCTGCACATACTTTTCGTAGGACACCCCGCTGACCTTCTCGATGACCCGCCCCAGCACGCAATATCCGAAGTTCGAATAGGCATACTGACTGCAGGGCGTGAAGTCGAGCGATTGGCCCATCGCCCAGCGGATCAACGACTCATGGTCAGGCGGTGAGGCGACCCCCATGTCCGCTGCGACCTGAAAGTGCTTGAACATGATGTCGCCGCTCTTGTCACGATCCCAGCCGCCGGAGTGCTCCAGCAACTGTCGCACAGTGATGGAATCGAGGCGTGGATCTTGATTATGACCGGGTGGGAGAAATGGCCGGAAATCGAGCAGCGGAAAGGCAGGTTCGTCCAGTTTGAGCTTCCCACTCTGTACCAGCGTCATAATCGCAACGGCCGTGATCGGCTTGGAGACGCTGGCGAGGCGGAAGAGCGAGGTCGGGGTTGCGGGCTCCTTCTCTTCGCTATTTGCATAGCCGTAGCCGCGCGCATAGATCAACTGCCCCTCTTTCACGATGGCGAAGGAGGCACCGGGAATATGGTTGGTTTCCATGTAGGCGAGAATCGTCTCGTCGAAACTGCCGAGCGCGGGAAGATAGTTTCCCGTGGTAGGAAGCGTGTGCATGATGGTTATGAGTCCCCGGACAGCGGGTTTACTGGCGGGAAGGGGCCGATCCTGCGCAAGGCCCTCTCCTCCGCTCAAACAGGTGATAAGGCAGATCAGCACTATCGCTTTGGCAAACATCGTGGAGGCTCCTCCGAGCGCAAGAGGCGGCAAGGTTGTCGCCATTCTCAGGCGGTGACGGCTTCTGCCTGAACGCGGCGGCGCTGTTCGATGTGGATGCTGAGCACCTGGATGTCGCCGGGGCGCAGGCCGGGAATTCGCGCGGCCTGGCCGAGCGAGCGCGGACGCACCTTCGCCAGTTTTTCGCGGCCTTCATGCGAGAGTGCGCGGACAACGGCATAATCGACATCTTCGGGGATCAGGACCGCTTCCATACGCGCCGCCTGCGCGACCTGTTCGCCCTGGCGCAGAATATAGCCTTCGTACCGGGCCTGAATCTCGACCTGTTCGCCGACGGCACGGGCCACCGTCTTTGCAGGCGCGTTCTCCGGGTCAAGCTTGCGGGCCAGCGTGTCGAGAAGCGGATAGTCGAGTTCGGGACGGCGCAGCAGGGAGAGCAGAGAGATCCGGTTTTCGGTGACACCCGCGGTGCCCAGCGCCTCCAGATCCGCGCTGTCGCGGGGCCGAACGAACGTGGTGGCGAAGCGGTGCGTCTCGCGCTCGATGGCGTCGCGCTTGGCCTCGAAAACCTGCCAGCGCGCCTCCGTCACCAGTCCAGCCTCGCGGCCCAGAGGCGTGAGGCGCAGATCGGCGTTGTCATGGCGCAGAAGCAGGCGATACTCGGCGCGGGAGGTGAGCATCCGGTAAGGGTCGTTGACGCCCTTGGTCACGAGGTCATCGATCAGGACGCCGATATAGCTGCCCTGGCGCTCCAGGACGAGCGGCGGTCGGCCCTGGGCCAGCAACGCGGCATTGATTCCCGCAACCAGCCCTTGCGCCGCCGCCTCCTCGTAGCCGCTGGTGCCGTTGATCTGCCCGGCGAGAAACAGTCCGCGCACCGTTTTGGTCTCCAGGGTGGCGTGGAGTTGGTCGGGGAACACCATGTCGTACTCCACGGCGTAGCCCGGTCGCAACATCTCGACGCGCTCCAGCCCCGGCAGCGTCCTCAGAAACAGGATCTGAACGTCGGCGGGCAGACTCGTAGACATCCCCTGGACATAGAGCGAAGGCCCCTGCCAGGTCTCCTGCTCCAGAAAGACCGGATGCGAATCCTTATCGGCGAACCGCACCACCTTGTCCTCGATACTCGGGCAGTAGCGCGGCCCGATACCGTGGATCCGCCCGGCGTACATCGCGGAAAGGTGCAGATTCTCGCGGATGATATCGTGGGTACCGGTGTTTGTGTGGGTCTGCCAGCAGGGAAGCAACGGAAAGGGCGTCTCCAGCCGTTCGTTAAGAAAGGAGAAGGGCGGGCACTCTTCGGAAGGAAACGTCAGGGTCGCATCGAAATCGACCGTGCGGGCATCGATGCGCGGCGTGGTGCCGGTCTTGAAGCGTCCGAGGCGAAAACCGAGGCGCACCAGCGCCGCCGACAGGCCCACGCTCCGCGCCTCCCCGACGCGTCCGCCGTGCGTCTGATCCTCGCCGCAGTGCATCAGGCCGTTGAGAAACGTTCCGGTCGTGACCAGAACGGCGCGCGCGCTCAGTTCCGTGCCGTCCGCCAGACGTACTCCGACGATGTGACCGCCATCGCCCGGCTCGCCAGCCGTGATAAGATCCTCGGCGGCGGCCTGCAATACCGTCAGGTTCGGCGTGTTCTCCAGAACGGCGCGCATCTCCTGCGGATAGAGTTCCTTGTCCGCATGGGCGCGAAGCGTCTGCACGGCGGGCCCTTTGCCGGTTCCGACGAAGCGAATATGCGTCAGAGTCTTGTCGGTATTGCGGCCCATTTCGCCACCGAGGGCGTCCACTTCCCGTGCCAGATGCCCCTTCGCCGGGCCACCGATGGAGCAGTTGCAAGGCAGATGCCCGATACGCTCCAGGTTCAGCGTGACGACCGCCGTCCTGCAGCCCATCCGCGCCGCCGCCAGCGCCGCCTCGCAGCCCGCGTGCCCCGCTCCAATAACAATAACGTCGTAGTTCATTGGCCTCTTCGCTCCCACTTGCCTCGACCGACCGTTCCCCTGTTCTGACAGCCTTATTATAGCGCAAGTTGCAGACGATGCGTGAAGAGACAGGACTGTTGACTTTGGAAGGGCGTGAGACAGCCCCTCCTTTCGGAAGACTTTTTCAGATGTCTCTCGGTAGGAGGGGCGGGGAGGATTCGCCGGCCCACCATCGTCAGCGGCTGGGAGGCGTCGTGATTTGTATCGGGTCGGGGAGGAGGACCGGTGGCAGTTCCGGTGGGTCGGGCGGAGGCTCGACAGCCCCGAGGGCGACGGTAACCGGTTTGGTGGGGGCCGCCAGATCGTACCAGAAGGCCGTGATCGAGCCGGAGCCTGCGGTCTCCGCAGCGAAGGTTTCATCCACCGCGATACTGCCGATGTTTCCCGTCAACAGCAGCGACGGCGCGATGAGCAGACGATTGCCCGCAGCATCGTACAGTCGGGCATGCACGGATGCGGACTTATGCGGCGGCAGCGCGGCGATGTCCTGAAGCGTGAGTTTCGCGGCGCTGGTGACTTTGAAAGTCGAGAGCGGGAGCGTGACGACAAGGTCGCCCGCAACACCCATCTGGGCGCCAAAAACGATTTTCTGCGGCTGACGCCCTTGCTTAGGGTCGGGCGTGACCATCACGGTCATCACCGTAGAGGTGCTGCCCGACGCGACGGAGATGAAATCGAAGCTCCCATCCGATGCGGTGGTCGTGTGCAGGGTGCGGAGGCCGCCTGTGATGGGGCGCGATTCGACGACGACGCTGACGTTGGCCAGCGGAACCAGGGGATTCTCTGCGGCCGCAACGCGACCGAAGAGGCGTGTCCCGCCCGGCGGAATACTGCCGCCGGTAAAATCAAGCCCGCCGCCGCAGCCGCTGAGCAGGCCTAGAGAGGCGAGGACGAGCAGGCCTTTTACCGTGCCGCCTATGCGGCGCGGCAAGCGTGATTCCGCGTACTCTGCTTCGCGCGAAGCCGATCCGTCGGCACAAGGGATGCCGGAGTTGTCCGGTTGTCCGGGAGTCACTGGCGTCATTGCGCTCCTCGTGAGAATGAGGCTGCCGCATCCGTATCGGCAGCAAGGCGAGCGTTCAGCGGGGGCCATCCAGCCTGTTCCAGCAGGGCATCCGCCTCAGAAGTGCGTCCCGACTGGCGCACGACCTGGATATGCCGCACATAGACGGCGATACAGTCCTCATTTTCGAGGAGCGTGTCGGGAATTCCTGTCTCGATCAGCGCGGATCGGAGAGATTCCAGCAGTGCGACCGCCTCGCGCAACGCGTTTTCCGCACCCACCGTCTCTTCGGGCGACCGGTTCAGGAGAATCTGTGCCAGCGCGTACCGCCCGCGCCAACGGCCTTCGATCAGATCCAGGCTGTCCGCCAGCGCGACGGCAGCTTCGGCTTCGGTAAGAGCGAGGGCCGGATCGGCGTTCGCTTCTCGGACCAGAGCTTCCGCCAGCCAGACACGCGACAGACTTTCCAGATGGCGTGCGCCGAGTCGCAGAGAGAGCGTCAGAGCACGGGTGGCAGCCTCGCGCAGCTCCGTCACCGTACCGCTCTGGGCACTGAGATGCGCCAGGCGCAGACGACACTCGACCTCTGCGCGTGTCTCTCGAACGGCGGCAGCGACCGCCAGGGCCTGCGTGACATGATAGCGCGCCTCCCCCTGCCGCAGTCGATCCCCACCGTAGGCGTCGGCAAGCGCGAGCTGCGCGTAGAGCTCCGAACGGCGATCTCCCCTGGAAAGCGCCTGCGCCAGCGCATCCTTCCCATAAGCGAGCGCGCCGTCCCGGTCGCCAGCAGCGGCCAGAAAAATGCCGAGCCACGCGCGGGTCATCGTCTCGCGGCCCTGATCCCCGATGAAGCGGGCGAGCTGCAGCAGACTGAGGAGGGCGGCGTGGCAGGCCGCCCACCTCCCCACCCCGAAATCGCACCAGGCGATATTGAACCGGGCCTCGAGGTGCTGCCCGGCAATGCCGAGGCTCTCTGCGTCCGCCAGACATTTCTCCGCCAGCGGACGCGCTCCTCGAAAATCGCCTTCATCCAGATAGACATTGGTGCGGTTCGCATTGACGTAGAGCAGCCCGATGGCGACCGCTTCCGGTCGGGCCGTGCCGTTCGCCTCGCCCTCTTCCAGGATATTCGCAGCCTCGTCGAAGCGCAGCATGGCCTCCTGATATTCGCCGCGCTGCTCGTGGATGCTGCCGAGGGAGAGCGTCCCCTTCCAGCGCCCCTGAAAATCCGTGCCCGCCGCGATACGGGCGAACTGTTCCCCAGCCTCTTCCGTGCGCCCCAACTGATAGAGCGCCTGGCCCAGACTCTGCCGGGCCGAGGCCTCCGTGGCGGCGGCACCGATCTCCTGCGCCAGCGTCACGGCTCGGGCCAGAGCGTCGGCAGCACGAGGATAGTCCGCGACATTGACGAGAGCGGTGCCGAGTCGTGCCTGCGCGACGGCCTGCGCGGCACGATCCCCCACCTGTGCGGCAAGCGACAGAATCCGTTCACAGGTGGCTGCAAGCGCGCGATAGTCCGGAGGGCCTTCCTGTGCGGAGGCAAGCTCCTGCATGGAGCGCAGGCCCTCGTTCAGGCGCACAGCAACTTCCAGAGGCGGAGGTATGGGAAGAACAGAAGGGGCCGAAGATGGAACCATTGCAAGGGGAGCCGGGGGCTCCTCCGGCTCAGACGCATCCGTTGCGATGTAAAAGGAGGAGAGAGAGACGCCGCACTCGGCCGCGATCTGCTGCAGGCGATCAGGCTGGGCCAGGGTCGTCCCGGAAAGATATTGATAGATAAGCGCACGCGAACAGCCGATACGACCCGCTAACTCTTCAATCGAGAGTCCGGCCCGTTCTACAGCGCGTTGAATACGCTGTCCCTGTTCCCGTCTGCCCTGTTTTGTGGAGAGATCCATTCCGCGCCGTACTGTCACGCGCCTTCGTGGGGGGAAGGGGGGCTGACTTCGGTAGAAAAATAGAGGCCGCGCGCCTTTCTATACTTGGCATAATAGCACATCACCGCCCGCGCGTCAAGCTCTTCACGGGAAAATATTACAGGCAGACTAGAAAAAATGTCTGTCAGGCATAGAATTAGCGCGATGGAGACGCCGATGGGAGTAAGAGAGGCGTAACTCCACCCGTCCTCTGTCGTCAAACCGTTGTGGTGTTCTCGCCATGCAGATCGCCGAAGGCGTCCGGCCTGGGCGGGAAGAGAGCCGCACATCACGACATGGCAGGCCTGTCTGCGCCAAAATAGTTCATATAGGTGAATATTTCACGGGGCTGTTCGTATCGTAGGGTAGAAATAATAGCAGAGGCGGCACATCGCGCCGCACAGGCAAAGGAAGCAGATGGAGAGTTCGCCCGTCCAACACGAAAATTCTGCGGTGCCGTTTCCGCCGGATCCGTCCGGCAGCGTTGCGGATGTCGCCTGGCTGGAACGTACGCTGACCGCGATCATGCGGCGGCTGATGGATACGGAGAACCTGGACATGCCTCTGCTGCAGTTGCCACTGGCGCAGATGCGGCTGGCCCAGGCGCTCTATCGGGACCAGGAGACATCGGCGTCCGTCACTTCCGGGGAGACGATGGGCCGTCTGAGTGAACGCCTCCATGTCCGACAAAACGCGCTGACTCAGGCCGCCGACAGGCTGGTCAATCACGGACTGGCGGAGCGGTTGAGCGATCCGTCGGACCGCCGAATCGTGCGCATGCGCCTCACCGCGAAAGGCGAAGACTGGGTGCGCGAGCGCATTGGCAGGCGGCGCGCCCGCTACGAACACCTCTGGACTCTGCTCGATCCGCAAGAGCGGATCGAATTCCTGAACGCGGTACGCGTGCTGGAAATGGCGGGCAATCGTCTGCCCGCCGGCCATTTATCGAAGACAGAAGCAGTCCTGGAAATACATTCCGAGCCAGCCACGGTGGAAGAGACGCTCTCTCGATTTACCGATGGCGAGGCTGTCATCAGCAGCAAGTTTTAAGAAGCGGGCTGTTCCAAGGAGAGACCCATGGCATCCATCCCGTCGCCTGCGGCGACAATGGCAAAGCGCAAAGGCAAACGCGCCTCCCGCACCGTACCGTTCCTGCTGACTATGGCAGTGGTAGGCGCGGCAGGCTGGTTTGGCTGGACGAAAACCCATCCCGCCGAAGATCCGACCGCCAAAATGCTGACCGATACCGTCAAGCGCGGCGACCTCATCGAGACCGTCACCGCGACCGGCAGTGTTACGGCGCAGACCGGCGCGCAGGTCAAGATCGGTTCGCAGATCACCGGAACCATCAAGCGGCTCTATGCGGATGTCGGCAGCCATGTCACCGCCGGACAGAAGATCGCCGAGCTGGACCTGCCCGACATGCGGGCGCAGATGGAGCAGGCGCAGGCCAGTGTACGCCAGGCTCAGACCCGTCTGCTGGAGCAGGAGACCGGTCTGAGCATGCAGAAAAACCAGACTTCGAGCGCGGTCGCCGATGCGAAAGCGGCATTGCGCAGCGCCCAGGCGCGCCTCGAGGCCTCTCAAGCGGCCTCCAGTCTGCAGAACGTGCAGACCCCCAGCGACATTCGCCGCGCGCAAACCAGCCTCGATTCGTCGCGGTCGGCCCTCAAATCCGCCCAGTCGAGTTACGCGCAGGTCAAAGCCAGTTTCGACCTGCAGATCGCGAATGCCACCGAAGCCCTGACGCAGGCCAAAGCCACCGCCCAGAATGCCGACATCACCCTCAAGCGGCAGCAGACGCTGCTGGGGAAAGGCTTTGTCGCAGCCAGCGTCGTCGACAATGCCAACGTCTCCGCCGCCGTAGCGCAGTCGCAGGTCAAGTCGGCGCAGCAGAACATTCAACTGGTGCAGGAGAAGGTGAAAGCGGATCTTCAGGCCGCACAGGATCAGGTAGCGCAGGCGCAGTCGAACGTCGAGTCGATGCAGGCTTCTCTCGATGCCGCCAGGGCCGGAACGTTCTCCACCAAAGCCAAAAGCGCGGACGTCGAGACCGCGCGCGCTCAGGTGCGGCAGGCGGAGTCGGGCCTGCGCCTGGCACTGGGCAACACCACCCAGGACACGATCAAAAAGCAGCAGATCGATGAGAACGCCTCCGCCCTCTCCATCGCTGAGCATCAGGTGGACTACTACAAGGCGCAACTCGACAAAACTGTCATCCGGTCGCCTATCACTGGAACGGTGTTGCAGTTGGCCTCGCAACAGGGCGAGACCCTGGCCGCCGGGCTGAGCGCGCCGACCCTGATCATTGTGGCCGACCTCAACCGACTGCAGGTCGATGCCTTCGTGGACGAAACCGACATCGGCAAGATCAAGAAAGGTCAGCCTGTCGAAGTGCGGGTCGATGCCTATGCCAAAAAGGTGATCCCCGGCATAGTAACGAAAGTCGCCTCCGGCTCCACGATCCAGCAGGGCGTCATCACCTACGATGTCACCATCGGTATCAAAGACCCGCGACATCAGTTGAAACCGGACATGACGGCCAGTGTGATCATTCAGACCGGCAAACGCTCGAATGTGCTGCTGGTGCCGTCCGAGGCTGTCAAAGTCAGTACGCGCGGCTCGACCGTCAGCATCATCAAAATGGTCGATGGCAAGAAAACGGCTGCGCCCAGTAAAGTAAAGACCGGCGGCAGCGACGGGCAGTACGTAGAGATACGCGACGGTCTGAAGGAGGGCGACACCATCGTTCTAGCCGGAATGGACGCCGGGGGCAAGAAAGGCCAGGGCGGCCCCACCTCGCCATTCGGCCCCGCCAAGCCGGCCGGTGGCGGACGTGGCAGATAGAGGACATACGATGCAGACCGTATCACCGGCGCAGGCTCTGCTCTGCCTGCGCGGCATTAATAAAACCTATGTGATGGGAGATCAGGTCGTGCAGGCGCTCGACGGCCTGGATCTCGACATCTCTGCAGGCGAGTATGTCGCCATCATGGGGCCCTCCGGCTCCGGCAAGTCGACGCTGATGCACATCATCGGCTGCCTGGACGGCCCCACCTCTGGCTCCTATCTGTTCGATGGGGTCGAGGTCGCCGACATGGACGAGTACGAACTGGCGCGCATCCGCAACCAGAAGATCGGATTCGTGTTCCAGGGCTTCAATCTGCTCGCCCGCACGACGGCGTTGGAGAATGTGGAGCTGCCGATGCTCTACGGCAAGCGCAAGGATCGGCGTGAACGCGCGATCTATGCGCTGGAGCGCGTCGGCCTTGGAGACCGCCTCGACCACCGTCCGAACGAACTTTCCGGCGGTCAACAGCAGCGGGTCGCCATCGCCCGCGCACTGGCCTCGGAGCCGCAGATGATCCTGGCGGACGAACCGACCGGCAACCTCGCCAGTCGGCAGAGCGAAGAGATCATGCAGATATTTCAGGAGTTGAACGATGAAGGCAGCACCATCATCATGGTCACCCATGAGCCGGATATCGGACAGCACTGCAAACGTCTGGTGCATATCAAGGACGGACGCGTTCTGGACGATGATTCTGTCGAGCATCGCCTCGTGGCAAAGGAAGTTCTGGTAGAGATGGAAGCGGAGCGGGTGCGAGAGCTGCAGATTAAAGCGGCCCGTAACGCTGCCGCAAATACGCTTCAGGAAGTGGGAGGATTGACCCGTTGAACCTTTTCGAAAGCCTGCGCGTCTCGCTGCGCGGGCTGGTCAGTAATAAGATGCGCTCGGCGCTGACGATGCTCGGCATCATCATCGGGGTCGCGGTCGTCATTCTCGTGGTCGCGATCGGACAGGGCGCCACGCAGCGCGTCACGGACACGGTCAACTCGCTCGGAACCAATCTGCTCTCCATCTTTCCGGGCGAGAGCCACATCCGTATCACGGCGGCGACGACGCATGCTGCAGGCGCCAAAAGCGGTGGAGGCGGAGGAGGGGGCCGATCCGGCAGCATGACCCTGCTGGACGCGAGGCTGATCGCCGAAACCTTCAAGAGGACCGTGGACGCCGTAGCGCCGCAGGTGCGCGACAATGTGCAGATCCGGTTGAACGGCAAAGACTCGACGACCAACCTGACCGGATCGACACTGGACTATCCGTATGTCAACAACGTCGAGGTGGATCGGGGGCGCTACTTCACGCAGGAGGAGATGGACGGCAGTCAGAAGGTCTGCGTCGCAGGCATGACCCTCGCCGACAAGTTGACCGGGGATCCCACAACAGATCTGACCGGGCAGACGATCTCCATCAATCGCCAGAGCTTCAAGGTCGTGGGGATGCTCGCTCCCAAGGGAGCTGGCGCCTGGGGACAGGATCAGGATGACGTGGTTATCGTTCCTATTACCACGGCCATGCAGCGTATTCTGAACCGCCGCTTCATCAATTTCATGAGCGTCCGCTGCGTCAGCCCTGAGATGATGCCGCTGGCGCAGGAGCAGATATCGACCTTCCTGCGCAACCGCCATCACCTGACCCCGCCGTTCCCGGACAACGACGACTTCAACATCCGGAGCCAGACCGACCTGATGGAGCGGCAGCAGAGCGTCACGACGACCATGACTTCGCTGCTCTCGATCGTGGCCGTGATCTCGCTGATCGTCGGCGGTATCGGTATCATGAACATCATGCTGGTGTCGGTGACGGAACGCACCCGCGAGATCGGCATTCGCAAGGCCATCGGGGCGACGCCGCGCGACATCCTGATGCAGTTTCTCATCGAATCGGCGATCCTCTCGCTGATCGGGGGGCTGATCGGGATCGGTCTTGGGATCGGCGGCTCGATGCTGCTGGCGAGCATCGGCGGCTGGAATACCATCGTGAGCAGCACGGCGATCATTGCGGCCGTGGTAGTCTCGGCAGGGGTCGGCATCTTCTTCGGCATCTATCCGGCGAGCAAAGCGGCGGCCCTGCATCCCATCGAGGCGCTGCGCTATGAGTAAAGCGCCTGGGGAGGAGACTGTCGCCCCTCCTTCGCCCGCGCCGTATCGCACCGAGGCGATGACGCAGGGCGAAGTAGATACGGCGATGGCCTCCGCTCCGGCCCTAAAAAAACGTGGTCCGCTCTACGCGATGTCTTTCCGCAACTTCCGCCTGTTCTTTGTCGGCCAACTGATTTCGGTGGCCGGAACCTGGATGCAGACGGTCGCGCAGCAGTGGCTGGTCTGGGAGTTGACCCACTCTCCACGCTGGCTCGGCATCATCTCCGGCGTCAGCGCCATTCCCTATGTCGTTTTTGCGTTACACGGCGGGGAGGTGGCGGATCGCGTCCCCCGTCGAACAGTTCTGGTCTGGACTCAGGTGGCGGCGATGCTGCTGGCCTTCGTGCTGGCTGTGCTCGCCTCCAACCGTCTTTTGCCCATTCAGCCCTGGCATATCGCGCTGCTGGCTGGACTGAGCGGCATCGTGAACGCCTACAATATGCCTGCGCAGCAGGCGTTTGTCAGCGATATGGTGGAGGAGCGCGAGGCGCTGTCCAACGCCATCGCCCTGAACTCCCTCCGCTTCAACATGGCGCGGTTCATCGGGCCGATTCTCGCCGGTGTCGTGCTTGTCAAGACGAACGCCGCCGTCTGTTTCTTTCTGAACGGCCTGAGCTTCCTGGCGGTGATCGTCTCCCTCCTGATGATGCGGCTGCCTGCGTTCACGCGGCGCAAACGCAGCGACTCGATCTGGGGAGGGTTCACCTATATTCGTGACACCCCGCGTGTCCTCCGACTGGTTCTGCTCATCGGCGCGGGCAGCATCTTCGCCTGGTCGGTCTCCACACTCTACCCCATGCTGGCAGATCGGTTTCATCGGGGCGCCAGCGGTTACAGTATGATGACCGCCGTCAACGGCGTCGGCGCCGCACTCGGCGGTGTGGCGCTGACGCTTGTGGGGGATCGCCTGCCGCGTCGCTACCTGGTCTACGGCGGGGCCATTCTGTTCTGCATCGCCCTACTCATACTCTCCATCGCCTCGACCTTCTCCCTTGCGCTCGTTATTCTCGTCTGGAGCGGCTTTGCCATGATCGTCTTCGCCATCACCGCGAACACTCGTGTGCAGGAGGAGGTTCCCGACGACCTGCGCGGACGCGTCATGGCCGTCTATTCGCTGGTCTTTCAGGGCCTCATGCCGGTCGGTGGGTTGGAGATCGGATTTTTGGCCGGACACCTGGGCGGACAGGAAGCGATCCGTATCAACGCGCTGCTCTGTCTCGTCATAGCCGTCTCCCTTTTCGCCTGGAGTCAATTCGCACAGCGTTCCGCCCCTCCCCTTGCTTCCATTTAGGAAGTTTTTGCTCAGTGAACCGGAAAGGTATAGTTCCCTATCAAGGTTTCCGGCTAATCAGCCACAGCGGCCAAGGTGAGTCCGTCGTGTTGCAAGATAGTTCCTCCCATTTGCGTAGGCAGTGCGCGACTGGGTGGTGGGTTTCACCAAGTGTGACTATTTTGCACGAATCCTTACCGCTCCCCTATTAATCTGTCTGCTTCGCCTTGTAACGAGCGACATCACAAACAATAAGAGCTATGGAAAGCGGCGAAGTCGAGGTTATTTCTCTGGAGGATCGTTACTACACAGGCATATTTGCCCCTACAGGCAGGGTCGGGCCGAAGATTTCGCTACCTATAGTGTCTGCCGATCAATTTAAAAACCGATCGCAGGATTTTTCGACTGACGGCGTTGTCTGATTTCTAGCGGTAGTCGCA
>JBBQPO010000096.1:0-19378 GCA_038217285.1 Chthonomonadales bacterium | reverse complement strand
TGGGTTGCCTTGGGCTGGCGAAATGCCGTTGGGAGCCTGATCTCACCTGAAATCACGCCGTATTCCCAGTGCCGCCGAAAAGGCCGTTTCCGACCGCGCTTCTAGGAGACTATCACTTTTTTCACGGAGGAGACAACGGTGCCAATGGGCATGCAAACATCCTCTTCGCCGACCAGCATGCGAAAACCGTATCCTGGGAAGAACGCTCGAAAATACTCGACTCGGATCCGTAAACCGAATGGCGAGGTCTTCGAGGTGCAGAGTTTACAGCAAGTAGAACAACTCTTAAGAAGACGGGATTGATCCGCAGGCTGTTCGGATCCCCTGCCTGAAAAGAGTCGGTGTCCACGAGCGTGACGAGCGCTTTCGGCGACACCAGCACGTTGGAGTGTTTCAGATCCCCGATTACGTAACTCCGCGCATGGACGGCCCGTGTGGTCGCCGCCAGATTGCGGGCGCGTTCCGTCGTCGCCTTGCCCGGCGCATAGATCTTCGCCACCCGGTCTGGAATCCCCAGTACCGGATAGACCTGCGCCTCCCACCCCGCCCAAGCGGCGAGGCGGCGTCCAGAAACAGCATATCTCCGCTTCATCGGCTTCTCACCTGCATGGGAAGTGGCTCCTTATCCGGGCAGACGCGCTGCGAGCACAAGGGTGATATCGTCGTCGGAACGCTCCTGAACGCGGGAGGAACCCAAAAACGCGGTCAACTGCGCCTGCGCCGCTGTCGTCTCGGGCTCGTTCGCGACGAATCGAAACAGAGGCAGAAAAAACGGCGCGAAGGGCGCTCCGGTCGCCATGTCGAGCGCGATCCGCTGCAGGCCATCCGAAAAGAGCGCCAGATGGGTGACGGCAGAGTGCAGGCTGAACTGCATGGTCGCCAGCGCATCGGGGCCGGTCAGGAAGACGGTGGTGTTGGCGTACTCGCCGTGCAGCGGGACCGTCAGGGCGCGCACCACACCGTCCGCATCGCCGACCACGATCGCCCCATCGCCGATCTGCAGAACCGCCGTCAACTCCGGCGTCGCTACCGCCAGCAGCAGCGTGGTCGCCAGAGCGTTCCGTTCGACCTCGCGCTGTTCCGCCTCCGCCTCCAGGCGGAGCAGAGCCAATCTCACCGCGTCCGTCAGCAGGGTTTGCCAGCCCTCGGCATCTGCCGCAGCCGGCAGGGTCGGCACGGCCGCAATGGCAGCCACCGCCATTTCGACCGCCAGCGCCGAGCCTACCTCGCTCATCGCCGCCGAACCCGCACCGTCCGCCACCGCCGCCACCAGCGCCCCGTTCGGCAGGAGCGCCACCGCATGGGCGTCCTGACACACCTGTTCTAACACCGCATGACTGACGCCACGCACCGAAGCTGCCGCCACGCGCCAGAAGGCTGCACTCTCTGCTTGATTCATGAGGAAACTCCGCGGCTCTACGCCGTGCCAGGTGGCAGCTTCGGCTGCCGGGCGTCTTTTAAGGCAGGCAGCCTCACTATTTTACGCAAGATTATCCCAGAACATCCAATGCTCCAGGCGTTTAGAGGAAGTGAAATCCAGTCTTTCCCTCTACGCTATTCTGTCGCTGAAGTTCTCTCTGCCCGAAAAAGGTGACCGTGAAAAAAATTACTCCCAATCACACAAATTCCGCAAACGGGAGAGAAGAGATGACAAAGCACCGTAACAGTCCCAATGAAATAGTAAGGGCGGCAGCGAAAACTTGTCTCCAGCGCGGCGAATTCGTCCGGAAAAAGAAGAAGTCATGAACCGAAGAAACAGCGTTGCTTTCACCCTGATAGAGCTTCTGATTGTCATTGCGACAATCGGGATTCTGGTCGCCCTCTTGTTCCCCGTGTTTTCCTCACGGGGAGACAATGGCGCCAATGGGCATGTAAACATCCTCTTTACCGACCAGCATGCGAAAACCGTACCCTGGGAAGAACGCTCGAAAATATTCGACTCGGATCCGTAAACCGAATGGCGAGGTCTTCGAGGTGCAGAGTTTACGCTGGCTCGCCGGTGGACAAAAGGGTGACGGCGACGAAGGCAGCCCTATGGGGAACTTTGCTGGCGCAAATAGGCAACCGCGTCGTGCGTCATGCCGTCGAGCACGGCGCCCGCGCGGGCTTCCGCCCGAGCCGTGGCGATCAACGCGCCGGCATAAGCGACCGTCAGCAGAGTCGCGAAGATCAGACCGCCGCGCCGCAGCCCCCGCGACAGCGCAGCCGTAAACGTCTCCCGGCGTACCAGGCTCACGACCCCGAGGGTCGGCAGCGTCAGCGCGGGAATCAGCAGCGAGAGCAGCACCTCGCCGATATGGACGACGCCCGGAAACCGCGTTATCAGGCCGGAAATATCGAAGCCCTCCGTCTTCTGTCCCGTGTCGTCGGAAAGCAGGGACAGATTGTCGAGCACCACGCGCATCTGCGTCAGCCCTTCAGCCCAATGCATCGGCAGCGCGACAAGCGAGAAGAGCACCACCAGCACGACCATCACCGCCGGCAACGCCTTCTCGCCGCCAGGGCAGCGCGCACAGACGACCGCCGCCGAACAGAGCAGCAGCATTGCCAGCATATTGGCCAGCAGCAGCATATCGAGCGTCCAGAACGCCGACAGTGGGTGCGCCGAGTCGATGATCGGATGCGCACTGCCCGCCGTCGCGAGCAGAGTGCGCACCTGGCGGTCGGCAGCGTCCACCTGCGCGAACCAGCGCGCTTCGTCCTCGGCTCCGATCTTGTGCAGGTAGGCCAGATAGAGGTCGCGGCGACGGTCGGCACTCTGTTCGCTTGTGAGATTGTCGGGGGGCTTGATGAGCGGACCGCCGCCGGGCCGATTCGTCTGAATAGAGACGATCGCGATCCCGACAAGCGCGCCGAGGACCGTGCCCTGTTCACGCATACGGACGCCGCACTGCATCATGGCATGGCGCAGGGCGAGACCCTCCTGTAGGCGACCTTCCTGCTCCGCCTTTTCCGCCTTGTAGACCGTCAGTCGGGCCATCGAACGCAAGGCAGTGAAGTGAGGCAGCAGATATGCCGCGAAGAGGCTCTGGCGCACCATGACGGAACTGGAACCGTAGGAGTGGAGATAGAGCGCCCACTCTGCCTCCGGCTCCTCCAGGCTATAGTCGTCGAAGCGCGCCTTCTGCCCGGCGCGCAGCACCGCAGCGATCCCCTCGGCATCCCGTTTCGCGTCGAACAGTCCGATAGCACGCATCATCGGAAAGTAGGCGTTGTTCGGGTCTAGTTTTTCACCCTGTGTGGCCGCCTGATCGAACGCCGCCCAGGAGGCCGCATATCCTACCTGATGGTCCCGCAGATAGGGGGGAGTCTTACCGGTCTGAAACGTCTCCACCTCTGCCTCTCGGGACACGCGCACCGTGCTCATGGTCATGAAACGCAGCAAGTGTGCATAGGGGCCGGGCCGATCTGGGAACCGTGTGCTGACGGCCGTCAACCGCTCTCCGTAACGGCGTTGAAAAATGGCATAGATGTCCTGTGATGAGGCCGCCGGACCGTCCTTTGTATAGGTTTCCGCCAGCAGCGCGCCGCCAAGCTGGACCGCGTAGTCGTCCGGAAGGCGAATGACGGCAGCCGCCGTGCGACTCTCTTTCCAGGCTGGCACGGGCGGCAGCGCTTCGCTCTTCACCCCCATCTCGTGCAGGCGCGCCAGGAAGGGCGCTGCGTCGTGAAGCAGACGCAGTTGCGCCTGCAACAGCGTCCGGGTCGGCGGCGCGGCGAGGAGGCCCGCCAGAATCAAATACGGCAGCACGATGAGGCTGGCGCGGCGTACCGGTGACTTTTCCCTGTCCTGAGTTTCCATCCCTAACCTCCCTAGAATGCGGACTGTGTCCCCGCTTAATCGGGCGAACACGGAGTGATAGAGACGAACGGTTCCCGGCGTTCTTACCAGGAACCTGCCGACACTTTTTCCGTGGTCGTCCGCTAAGGCGTGCGGCTGGGCTCTGCATGCTGCTGAAGGTAAGTCACGGCGTTGTGCGTCACGCCGTCGAGCACCGCGCCCGCACGGGCTTCCGCCCTCGCCGTCGCGATCAATGCCACGGCATAGGCGACTGTCAGCAAAATGGTAAGGATCCGCCCACCATGCCGCAAACCCCGCGACAGCGCGCCCGCAAACTTTTCGCGGCGCACCAGGCTCCCCACCCCGATCCCCAGCAGCGTCAGCGTCGGCATCAGGAGGGAAAGCAGAACCTCCCCGATGTGTACGACCCAGGGATACTGCCGCACCACGCCGGAGACATTGAAGGCGTCCGACATCGACCCGCTGTCGGAGAAAGAGGTTTGGGTCAGATTACCGAGAAGCAGACGCATCTGCGTCAGCGCTTCGGCCCACTTCATGAAGAGAACGACGAGCAGGCCGACCAGAGCCAGAACCACTACGACGATAGGCAGCGCCTTCTCGCCACCCGAAAATCGCATACAGACGGACGCAGCCATGCAAAGCAGCAGCATCGCCGAAAGGTTCACCAGCAACAGCATATCCAGCGTCCAAAGCGACGGCAGGGAGCGCCTCGATTCGGCGATCAGGGTGTACGGATCGCGCGTAAGGAGGAGAGCGCGCACCTGCCGGTTCGTGGCGTCCAGACGGCCGAACCAGCGGGCTTCCTCCTCCTTTCCGATCTTGTGCAGATACGCAAGATAGAGGTCCCAGACGACTTTCGATTCCTCCTGACAATAGTCTTCGAAGTCTGTTTTCCGTTCCGCCCGCAGGACCGTCGCAACCGCTTCGGCGTCCCGTTTCGCGTCGAACAGACCGACGGCACGCATCAAGGGAAAGTAGGCGTTGTTCGGGTCGAGCTTTTCGCCCTGTGCGGCCGCCTGATCGAACGCGGCCCACGAATCCACATTTCCCACCTGACGGTCCGGGAAAGAGGTGGCCCCCATACTTCGCTGGAACGTCTCTACTTCGACGTCTCGCCGCACACACACAGCGCTCATGGTCATGTAGCGCAGGATGTGCGCATAAGGGCCGGGGCGATCCGGAAAGCGCGCGGTGACGGCGTTCAGCCGCTCTCCATACCAGCCCTGGAACTCGGCATACTCTTTCTGCTGTGAGGTTCCTCTGCCGCTCGGTCCGGACGACGACGCAAGAAGCGCTCCGCCAAGTTGTATGGCGTAGTCGTCCGGAAACTCCTTGACCACGACGGCGGTCTTAGTCTGCACCCACTTCGGCGGAGGCGGAGGCAGGTCCTCCTTATCCGTGGTCGCCATCGTCACTCCTGCCGAACAGAAGATAAAACCGGATCAGGCCGCCCGTGGCGGGCGGCCTGAGGCAGCTTTCGAGGCATTAGGAGAGCATCGGCGGGTCGAAGCCTTTGAGCGCGGTGACGAGCTCCTGCACGGAAGCGGCCGATTTTTCGAGCGCAATCTGCTCCTCGGCGGTCAGGGCGATGCTCACGATCTCCTCGACGCCTTTTGCGCCCAGGCGGGCGGGCAGACCGAGATAGAGATTGTTGATGTTGTAGCCGCCGGCGTTGTCACCGGTATAGACGGCGCAGGGCAGGACGCGCTTGCGGTCGTTCAGCACCGAGTCGATCATCTGCGCCAGCGCGGCGGAGGGGGCGTAGAAGGCGCTGCCGGTCTTCAGGAGTGCGACGATCTCGCCGCCGCCCTTGCGGGCGCGCGTGACGATCTCCTCCAGGCGCGCAGGCTCGATAAGGCTCGTGATCGGGATGCCGGCGATGTTGGTGCTGCCGACGAGCGGCACCATATCGTCGCCATGCCCGCCCAGAACATAGGCGTTGACATCCGCCACGCTCGCGCCCGTCTCCATCGCGAGGAAGGCGCGGAAGCGAGCCGTGTCGAGGATCCCTGCCTGTCCGAAGACCCGATGCGCCGGGAAGCCGCTCTCCTGCAGCGCGATGTGGCACATCGCGTCGAGGGGATTGGTCAGCAGGATCAGAATGCAGTTCGGAGACTCCTTCACGACCGCGCGGGTCACGTCCCGTACGATGCCGCCGTTCACTTTCAGCAGGTCGTCGCGGCTCATGCCGGGCTTGCGCGGCAGGCCGCTGGTGATGACCACGATGTCGCTGGCGGCCGTGTCGCCCCAACTGTTGGTGCCGACGATCTTGGCATCGGAGCCGATGATCGGCATGGCTTCCAGCAGGTCGAGGGCTTTGCCCTGCGGCATCCCCTCCACAATGTCGTAGAGCACGATATCGACATCGCCGCGCTCCGCCAGCCAGTGCGCCAGCGTCGCCCCGGTCTGGCCCGCGCCGACAATGGTAATTTTCTTTCGCATAGTTCTCTTTCTGTTCGCTCCGCAGGATCTGCGTACAAAGTCCGTCCCCACGTCCTGACACGCAGGGCAAGGGGACGGAACAGAGCACACCTACAATTTGGCGATGATGGCGTCGGCCATTTCAGAGGTGCCGACGGCGGTCGGGTCGTTGCGGTCAGGCTTCATGTCGTAGGTGACATCCTTGCCTTCGAGAATGACAGCCTGAATGGCCTTCTCCAGTCGGTCGGCCGCATCCGTCTCATTCAGGTAGCGCAGCATCAGCATCCCGGAGAGAATTAGCGCGACCGGGTTGACCTTGTTCATGCCCTTGTATTTCGGCGCGGAGCCGTGGGTCGGCTCGAACAGCGCGATGCCATCGCCGATGTTCGCGCCGGGCGCGACGCCCAGGCCGCCGACCAGTCCAGCGCAAAGGTCGGAGAGGATGTCGCCGTAGAGGTTCTCCATGACCATCATGTCATAGAGTTCCGGCTTCTGGACCAACTGCATGCACATGTTGTCCACAAGCATCTCCTGATACTCGATCTCCGGATAATCTTTCGCCACCTCCTGCCCGACCTTGAAGAAGAGGCCGTCGGTGTACTTCATGATGTTGGCCTTCGCCACCGCGCTGATCTTCTTGCGGCCGTTGGCACGCGCATACTCGAAGGCCGCCTTGATGATGCGGCGCGAACCGGTGATCGAGATCGGCTTGATGGAGATCGCGGAATCCTCACGAATCTTGCCGCCCGCCATATCGATGATCTTTTTCGCTTCCGGGGTATGGACATCGTATTCGACGCCGGCATAGAGGTCTTCGGTGTTCTCGCGCACGATGACGAGATCGACATCCTGATACTTGGAGCGAATACCGGCATAGTATTTGCAGGGCCGGATGCAGGCGTAGAGATCGAGTTCCTTGCGGAGCGCGACGTTTACCGAGCGGAAGCCGGTGCCGATGGGCGTGGTGATCGGGCCTTTCAGTGCGACCTTGTTCTTGCGGATGCTGTCCAGAACGTTCTGCGGCAATGGCGTCCCTGCCGTCTCCATGATGTCCACACCGGCCTCGACGATGTCCCAGTTGAAGGCCACGCCGGTCGCGTCCAGTACCTTTTTGGCGGCGGCGACCAGTTCCGGTCCCGTCCCATCGCCCCGTATGAGGGTCACATTATGTGCCAAGGAAGTCTCCTTTGAAAATTTTCCACCCCGCCGTCCTGTCATGCATTGCGGCGCGAGTAGGCACGGAAACTATTCGTCTTCCGCCCCCTCAATCCCTGCCGACTTGCAAATATCGCGAAAGCAAGCGATGGAATGAATTCCTTCGCTGGGGGCGCTATGCGCCGAAGGCCCGCCTACGCGGGCACAAAAGACGTGACTTTCCGAATGACCAGTATTAACCCGTGCTATAATTGATTAGGAATGCTCCACAGAATAAGTCCGACAGTTTCTCTTGACGTTGGGCTTCTCGACCTGGTCACCAATCCAACAGGTGAGGACAGCAGGCTATGGCGGAATATCAGCATATCGAATACAAACAGTCTGTAGGGGAGAAGCACGAGGCCACAGTTGCGTTGGCTGCATTCGCCACGGCGCGTGGTGGCGAAGTACGTTTTGGCGTCACGCCGGAGGGTCGGCGCGTTGGTGTGCAAATTGGCAAAAACTCACTTGAAGAGTTAGCCAACTATATCAAGCAGAATACCGACCCGCCGCTGTTTCCTGACATTCTCGTAGAACGTGACGAGTCTTCGGCTGTTATTGTGGTGCGGGTAGAGGAAAGCCCGATTAAACCGGTCTGGGCGTTCGGGCGACCCTATAAGCGTGTCGGGCGCACCAACCAGGGGCTGACGCGGGAAGAGACGCAACGACTCGTCGAGACGACACACGGCAGAACCTGGGACGCGTTGCTTTGCGCCCGACTTGGACCCGAACATCTCGACCGAGCCAAAGTAGAGACCTACCTGCGCCGGGCCGGACAAGACAAAACCACGACGACCGAAACGTTGTTGGAAAATCTCGATCTGCGGCAGGGAGAACTGCTTACCAATGCCGCCGCACTGTTGTTTGCGCTCGATCCACAACGATGGGTGAGCGGTTCGCAGGTTCAATGCGCCCGCTTCCAGGGCAAAACCTCGGTGCGGTTTCTGGACGAACAGACGCTCTATGGAGATGTCATCTCCCAAGTTGATGAGGCCATCGCATTTATTGCGCGTAATACACGTCAGACACCTCACATAACCGGTCAACCAGCCCGAGATATTATCTCCGAATATCCCGCTGACGCCGTGCGCGAGGCGGTTATCAACGCCGTCTGCCACCGGGATTATGCGGCGTTGGGAACCGTGCAGATTCGCATCTATGACGACCGTCTGGAAATCTGGAATCCTGGAGATCTGCCTCCCTCCCTCAGTTTTGAAGCGCTCTATCAAGAACACGCCTCACACCCTCGCAATAAACGCATTGCCGATGTATTTCACCGCGCGCGACTCATCGAGCGCTGGGGAACCGGCACGCTCCGTATGGTGGAAGCCTATACCGCGCAGAACTTGCCGCCGCCGGAGTTCCTCTACCAGGCGGGTAGTTTTATCGTTCGTATGCAGCCTGTGCCGCTTGCAGTCGCCGCCGCGCTTGACCTGACCGACCTCAACGAGCGGCAACG
This sequence comes from Chthonomonadales bacterium, assembly GCA_038217285.1. GTDB lineage: Bacteria > Armatimonadota > Chthonomonadetes > Chthonomonadales > Chthonomonadaceae > JANXLO01. Next base: position 10,502 of record JBBQPO010000096.1, on the reverse strand, counting down.
CAACGCTATTGAATACGTGTTGGAAAAGGGCAGCATAAGTTTTGGGGAGTACAAAAGCCTGACCAGTGTGTCGGAGAGGCAAGCGCGCTACGATTTGAATGATATGGTAGAGAAAGGACATTTTGTGCGTACAGGGCAAAGTCGTGCAACGCGCTACAGGCTCGCAGATCTATCGGCGTGATTGTCATCCCACAAGGCAAGTTTTTGCAGGCAAAAGAAGGCTTTTGCAGGCTTTTGCAGGCTTTTGCAGGCAAAAGAGACACATGGGTCGGTTACCATGCTCGACCGAACGTTCTTTTACACCGATACCCTCAATGCCGCCATTCGCGCCATGAGCCTTGCGTAGTGCCAAGAACTGCCTTGGTAGGATTTCCGCGCCGAAGACGGGACCGCTTCAGCCATTCTTGCTCGGCTGGGAATCGTCCTCCTGAAGCCGTAGAGTAGCGGCCAGACCGCCTTTCAAGGGTTGGGACAGAGCTGTAAGGATCTGCGCGGCACATTCGTCTGTCGAATGGACCAAGGTGTTCACCTCGAAATCGTAGGCGACCTGTCGGTGCATGCGCGGATATTGCCATTCCGCCAGTCCGGTAGGCCTATCTCCCCGTTCGCGCTCCCTACGCTCCAACTCTTCCAGGGGGCAGTGAACCCCCACGAAGAAGACGTCGAAATCGGCCAGCAGTGTAAGGCACTCCGGCAGCCAGTTCGCCGGTTCTTCGCCTTGGACCAGCACATGATCCACGATCAGGTTGTTCCCACACTGTGCCAGCGCACGGAGCGAGTGGTGAAAGCCGGTAAGCATTTTGTTGAAGACGGCATGCGAGGCAAACTCTCCTCCCCTCCCATTTCGGGCAGGCATCATCTCTTCGAAGCTGTCGATGCAGACATGCAGATAGGGAGATTCCAGGCGAGCCTGCAAAGCTTTCGCAAGGCTGCTTTTGCCGGAACTGGAGGTTCCGTTCAGCAAAATGATGTGCGAGGTAATCATCCAAGGTATCCCTTCATAACTGCTGGATGGCCTGCATCTTTTTGACGGAAATTCAGGCTACTGGGGAAGAAACTGATATTCCAGATCATCTTCGAACGACTCCGCCAGGCGGTGCATCATCGAATCCAGAGAGCCGCTCTCCTCATCGATACGGATCATCTCCACGGCGAAATCCGGAAAGATCCCCATCCGCTGCATACCAGGTGAGAAAAGCTTTCCCGCGGGATAGACCAGGCCGATGACCTGCGTCCAGCCCTCCCTGGAGGCTTCCGGAAGCAGATCCCCCACCGTCTGCATGGCCTGCACGATGGGGACGCCCGACTGCAGCAGCGTCCCGAAGGTTTCGAAGAAGAGGCTGAGCGTGACCGTCTGCTGATAGTCCGACAGCGCTTCCCACGTTCCCGGTAAGGATCTGCCTGCGGGAAGCAGCAGAAAGAGCGGTGATTCCTGGGAAGGATGCCGGTTGGCCAGATTCCATTCTCGGGCCAGCACCTTTTTCAAGCGCTGCACGGTCTCTTCGAGAATACGGCCCACTTCCCCTGCACGAATCATGCCGACATAGACCGGAGGAAACAGATCGGGCCTTTGCGACATAGCCATGGAGAGAAACTTCCCGTTTTCTACTTCGGAGTGCAGCCGGCGTGCCGCCTCGCCATAGGGAGACGGCATCTCCTGCAGGATCTCCAGGGCGCGCAGCAGAGAAACGCCTGCATCCAGCATCAGGGAGAGACGTCGGGTGAACACGATCAGGGCCAGAGGCTGTTCCCAGTCGTTCACGGCGGGTGCAGTTTTTGGTGTGGGCATCTTTTTTTCTCCGTTGTGAGGTAAGTGGGTCCACCTCTCCACCAGAGTGACGGTGAGACAGGTTTGCTCTGATTGTAGGCAGGAAGGTATGACGCGGCGTGTTGAACGTGCGGGCCTGACCTTCGGAGACGTCCAGACCTGCCTGGCCAGCAAGCCGATGGATCAGCAGTTCCCACGCACCCGAATCCAGCGTATCTCCTCGGCTGGGGTAGCAGTCAGCGTTCCCATCTGAATGGGCTGACCGAGAGCCTCCCAATCGGCCCACACCTCGATTTCCCGTTGGAGAGCACGCTTCATGGAGTTTTTTCCTGGCTCGGCGGAGCCGTCGAGCTTTCCAGGGCGACAGGCGGTCGGCGCGGGGCACGGCGTTTGATTGTGAGTTCTGCATCCTGGAGTTTGCGGCCCAGCACATCGTCATTGGCAAGCGCCTCCAAATCCTGCTCCAACCCAAGACAGAAAAGCACGCTGGCATAAGCGCCGATGGAAAATCGTATACCCAAATTCAGGCAAAATGAAAATTATAGCTTGTTTTATGCTCCATGGAATTCCCAATCGCAAAACGCATGGCGTCAGCGGGGACTTTTCGGCGTCTTGAAAAGGAGGGGTTGTATTCTCTTACGGAGAATTGTTTCTTGACACCGGCCATTCATGCGGATACGGTTACAGGACATGCACAGCGTATCTGGTAAGCGTTAAAGAATACGCGGAGAACCTCACGGCTGCATCGTGGCAAAACTATGTTGATACTCTGCCTGTGGGAGTGAACATAAGCGAACGGATGAGGAGGTTGTAGATTTGGATCCATCGTCAATTGAGAAACAACGAGCGGGCCGGAACCGGACACTCTGTCTCAGCGAGGCCGATTGCGCACGCCTGTTGCCTATGCTTCTTCGAGACGTTCCTTCGGCGCGTCTGACGGAGTTACCTATTGGCACGATACAGGGCGATTACCGACAGTGGGTAGGAACGCTGCCACTCGCGCAGGTGGATTTCCTGTTTCTCGATCCTCCCTATAATCTTAACAAATCGTTCAACGGAAATAAATTTGCACGACGCAGCGTTCAGGAGTATACTGACTGGCTCGGCAACGTTCTAAGCGAACTGATGCCCCTGCTGAAACCAACCGCTACTGTCTATATCTGCGGCGACTGGTTCACCTCGCATTCCATCTTTTCGGCAGCGTCCGACCATCTCATCATCCGTAATCGGATCACCTGGGAGCGAGAGAAGGGACGAGGAGCAGAGACCAATTTCAAAAACGCCAGCGAAGACATCTGGTTTTGTACCGTCTCCGACACCTACACCTTTAACGTAGATGCCGTCAAATTGCGTCGAAAGGTCATTGCACCCTATACCGATGCCGAAGGACAGCCCAAAGACTGGCAACGCACTGCGAACGGCAACTACCGGGATACTTATCCTTCCAACCTATGGACCGACATTACCATCCCGTTCTGGTCCATGCCCGAAAACACGGATCATCCCACTCAGAAGAGCGAAAAACTCCTGGCGAAGCTTTTGTTGGCAAGTACGAATCCCGGCGACTTTGTCCTGGATCCTTTTCTAGGAAGTGGAACCACCTCTGTGGTCGCAAGGAAGTTAGGACGTCAGTATCTAGGCATTGAGTGCGATGAGGAGTACTGCTGTCTTGCAGAGAGACGTCTGGAACTGGCCGAAACGAATCACGAAATTCAGGGCTTTACTGAAGGGGTTTTTTGGGAACGAAACACGCTCTCAGTGCAGAAGACGATCCCAAAAGAGGAAGGCAGTCTTGACATCTTCGCCTAGTCCTCCGATGCGGAAACCGCTTGAGGAACTGACCACGTTTATGGAGACCTATGTTCAGAACCGCCCCGGCTGCTCAAAAGACGAACTCGCTCGCGCAACGGCCGCTCAATTCAGCCTGCAAAAAGCGCGGTCTGTCTATAGTCGCCCGGAGTTTGCCATTCGTTTTTCCCATGCCGGCGGCCAATCATTCTCCAACACCGTATTGGGGTTGTCTGCCCTACTGAGGTACGATCATACGCCCTTCCTCGTCTGCATTGTCAGACCGTCTGGTATCGAACTGTTGATGGCAAACACCACCTTTTTGAAGAAGATCAGCCACAGTTCACAGCGGTTGACTGTGGACAACTTGCGTGGCAGTTTTAACGGCAGCGATATTAACCGTACCTATGCGCATCTGAACAATTCACCCGCCAATTTTGACGCCTTGTTCGAGTTGCATTCCCAAGAGACATGGAATGAGAATCTGGAACGCCTTGTCGAGCAGACTACCGGTATTGTCGCAACAGGCGTTCGGTTTGAGCCCTCTCAGGAGCAGACGAAGCATATTTTGCAAGCACCGAAAATCGCTCGTAGGTTGAGCCAGCATCCGGAATATCTTCAACTGTACGCCGATCTTAACAGACGCGTGCAGGAAAACAAAGAGGCGATCCTCGCCGCAGGACACATTGACAACGTCAACCTGCGTGGCAACTCAATTGAACAGATCATCACGCAGGCAGGAAATTTCCACAGCGTCGAAGATGCAAGTCACACATTGAAGGTCGGTACCGAAGTCAAGATAGACATCAAGACAAAGATACTCAGCCTTTCGTCCAATCCGAGGAGCTACCATATTGACAAAATACTTCAGGCATTATCAGACGGAGACACCGTCGTCTCGTTCTATTTAGTCGGCGTCAACGTAGAAGAAGAGTTCATTGTAACCTGTCTGGTTTCCATTTTCGACAAAGTGATCTTGAACGCGACACGCATTCAGTTCCACTGGTCAGGGCGCAATTCGCGCGGTGGCACCCAACTTTCGGGCGATTTGACGTCGCTCTTCGACCCTGACTTTGTAGAAGAGGTGGATGTCAGCGCCGCCCAAACCTTCCTACAGAAACTGATAGATCTGAGACCACAGGCGGAAACATCACCTTCTTAATCTTCCGACAGCTTTAATCATTCCTTAAGACCGAGGCTGGGCATCGATGACGAGGTTGTCGCGGTGGATGATCTCTTCGGAGCCACGATAGCCGAGGACGGCTTCGAACTGCTCGCTGTGCAGACCGACAACGCGGCGCACTTCGGAGGCCGCATAGTTGGTGAGGCCGCGCCCGAAAGCGCCTCCACCCTCCACGCATATCTCGATCAGATCCCCGACGTTGAATGTGCCGGAGACATCGACGATGCCCGCCGCGAGGAGGCTGACCCCGTGGCGCAGCAGGCGCTCCTGGGCGCGGGCGTTGACCGTGACGGAGCCGCGCGGGCGGGCGCTGTGAGCGATCCAGCGTTTGCGGGCGGACAGGCGGTCGGAGCCGGGGAGAGGCAGAAAGGTCGTGCCGGTCGGCTCACCGGAGACGACCTCGAAGACGACTCGCTCGCGCCGGCCGCGCGCGATCACGGTGCGAATTCCGGCGGCGGTGGCGATGCGCGCCGCCTCCAGCTTGGTGCGCATGCCGCCGGTGCCGACGCCGCTAGTGGAAGTTCCGGCGAGGGCGGTCAGCGTCTCATCGACGCGGGTGACAGTGCGGATCAACTCGGGAAGAGGCGCATGGGGAACGGGCGGTTCGGCGTAGAGGCCCTCGACATCCGAGAGAATGAGCAGCAGATCGGCCTCTACGAGGGTGGCGACCAGAGCAGCAAGAGCGTCGTTGTCGCCGAACTTGATCTCATCGACCGCAACGGTATCGTTTTCGTTGATGACCGGGACGATGCCCATCTCCAGCAATGCCAGCAGCGTGTTGCGGGCGTTCAGGAAGCGACGGCGGTCGTCGAGGTCGTCGCGGGTCAGGAGCACCTGCGCGCAGTCCACATTTCGCCACGCGAACGCCTCGGTGTAGGTGTGCATGAGCCGGCCCTGCCCGACGGCGGCGGCGGCCTGCTTGAAGGGCAGGGTCTCGACGGCCTTCGCGGAGAGCGCGCCTGTCGCGCCGCGCGCCTCCAGGGCCTCCCGCCCTGCCCGGATCGCCCCGGACGTGACCAGCAGCACCTCGCAGCCCTGCTCTCGCAGCGCCGCGAGCTGTGCCGTCAGATCCGCGATAAAGGCACGGTCGATTCGACCGTGCCGATCCGTCAGGGTGCTCGTCCCGACTTTGACCACCATGCGCGCAACGCTCATAGCCTTCCATTCATTCGCACAACAGTGGTCGCGTTACTGGCGACGCGCCTTGCCCTGCGTGGCGGCCTCGGTCTCTTCGTCCCACTTGTCCTCATCGTCGTAGTCGAACTCGATGTCACGGATCTTGACCGTGTCCCCGTCCTTCGCACCCAGCGTCTTGAGCTTGCGGGTGATGCCGATCTTATCGAGGCTCTTCTGCAGACGGCGCAGCGCGTACTCGTTGGTCAGGTCGGTCATGGCGACCATGCGCTCGATACCGCGCCCGACGACCTCGTAGGTGTGCGCATCGACCTGACGCGCTTCCCAGTGCCGGTCGTCCTCGCCGGGAGTAGCGACATAACGGATCGTCTCCGGCTCCAGCGCCACCCGCTCGGCCTCTTCGGCACGCAGCCGCTCCAGATGCCCCATGGTATCGTAGATCAGCGGTGTCAGCCCCTGTCGGGTGACCGCAGAGATGCGGTAGACCGTGCAGCCGCGCTCGCGGAGCGTCGCCTCCAGCGCATCGACGCCCTCGGGATCCGCCGCAACATCCATCTTGTTGAGGACGACCAACTGAGGCAGCTTCGCCAGGTTCGCGTCGTACAACTCCAGTTCGCGGTTCAGCACCTCGTAGTCGTGCAGAGGCTCGCGTCCGCTCATGCCGCTGACGTCCAACATGTGCAGGAGCATCCGGGAACGGGAGACGTGGCGCAGGAACTGATGGCCCAACCCGACGCCCTCGCTCGCGCCCTCGATGATGCCCGGTATGTCCGCCATGACGAAGTTACGCTCCGCCTCGACGTAGACCACACCGAGATTGGGAACCAGGGTCGTAAAGGGATAGTTGGCGATCTTGGGTTTGGCAGCGGAGACGGAAGCAATCAGGGTCGATTTGCCGACGTTGGGAAAGCCGAGCAGGCCGACATCGGCCAGCAGCTTCAGCTCCAGGCGGAGCTGTTTATGCTCACCGGGCTCGCCGCGCTCCGCGAATTTAGGAGCCTGATGAATAGAGGTAGCGAAGTGCGCGTTGCCGCGGCCGCCCACCCCCCCCCGCGCCACAACCGCCACAGCGTCCGGCGTGTTCAGGTCGGCGATAATCTGCCCTGTCGCCATGTCGGTGACGACCGTGCCCTGCGGCACTTTGAGCGTCATGTCGAGTGAGTTCTTGCCGAACATATCCTTGCTCGCACCGTCGCCGCCACGCTCCGCCTTGAATTTGTGCCTAAAACGGTAGTCGAGCAGAGTCGTGATATTCGTATCCACTTTGAGTGTAATGCTGCCGCCATGCCCGCCATCACCGCCGTTCGGCCCGCCGCGCGGCACATACTTCTCTTTGCGGAACTGCACCATTCCGTTGCCGCCATTACCGGCCTCTAATTCGATCTCTACTTCATCTACAAACATCGCGCCCACCTGTCCTTCGCTCTCGAAACACGGTTGCAAACTCTATTTTATATCTCTATGATAGCGCGATTTCCCGCAAAAGGCAAGCGCAACAAGGGAAGGCGCCCGATAAGAGGTTCTTACCGGGCGCTGCAGCGGGGTTTGAATTTCAGGCCGCTTCTTTAGTGCCTTTTCAGCCCTGGCCGACGGTTCCCTGCTGGCGCTCCTGATAGCCGCGCTGCTCGCTCAGGCTGATCCAGAGGAGGAAACAACTGCCCAGCCCGGCCACCGAACAAAATAGCAGATGCGGCCCCTCCATGAATCCGACAGGCAGAAAGCGGCTATCCATCATGTGGCCCGCATTGACGACCGTGGAGTTGTATCCATTGGAAGCCAACTGCCATACCATCGACCCCAGGAAGGTAAAGCCGAACATCACGACGTAGTTCCAGATGAGTGCGCCGCGTCGGCTCGTGCTGTAGCGTGAGCAGACCATGCCGATCAGCACATAGAGCCCCGAGAGAAACACCAGTTTCACCGCGAAGAGAGTCATGAATAAGGCGATCATGGGCAGGCCGTCGTACCCCATGCTCACGACCTCGTCGCCGGGGCTGACGCTACCGCCCGTGCCCTGAACAGACTGGGTCACGGCCCGGGCCAGGATCAGTCCCAGCGCAGGCACCAGCGCCAACAGAGGGAAAGCCGTCTGCAGCATGGCGGCCCAGAACTTGCCCATGACGACCTGAAAATTGGTCAGGTTGGTGAGGAAAAGATCCTGCCAGGTCTGCTGCTCGTACTCCTTGGCGAAGGCCCCGGCCGCAAAGCTCGGCACCAGAAACGGCAGGGCGAGAATGGGAATCCAGAACATCGATGTGGGAGCCTCGATGGAACGCGCCATCCACATAAGGAAGAAGGCCGCCACGCCCCACAGAACGATCGTCAGAGCGGGCTTCCGCCGAAAGGGACTCTGACGCAGTTCATTGATGAATACCGGGTTGAGTTCCACACGCTTCTCCCCACCGTTCGGATTCAGTCTATCAGGACACTCTTACTCACCAGACGGTTTCAGCACCCTAAGAAGTTTGCTGCTCGTAGGCGTGCAGCGCGTCCAGTTGCTGAATCAGTCCGCTCGCATCCTCGGCGGTCAGGCGGCCGTTCTGTACCATCTGCAGAATCTGCCGCCTCGCTTCGTCCCGCCGATCCTCCGCCGGCGTCGGCCCGACTACCGGCGCTGCCATCTGCTTCGGGCTGCCGACCGCAGCGATGCGCGTCTTCACACCATTCCTGACCTCGACCGACTTGTTGCGCACGATGTTCTTGAAGCCCTGCCAGGTCTCCTGTGCTGCCACTTTCGTGGACTCCTTGATCGATTCGCTGGCGATGGCCCAGAACATCGGGAACAGGTTCGAGGGAACCTCGATCTTATGATGCGAGCCGTCCGGCCGCTTCATATCCACTTCCATCACACTCGACTTCGGCGCGGGGCCCGGCGTCGGCCTGACCCCGGCCGCTCTCTGCACGACGGGTGGAGGGGAAGGCTGCTCCGACAACGCCGCCAGCAGACTGGCCCCTTCCGCGGGCTTGATGATCCCTTCCGCCACCAGTTGCAGAATACGGTCTTTCTCTATCTCATTCATACGGTCTCCTCGCGCCTCGGAGGCTGTCCTCAGACGCGGTGAATATGCGCATCGCCGGAAATCGTCTGGACATTGAGGGTCCCGGCGCCGGTTCCGATCTGGCCGGTCCAGAGTCGCTCCGTCGCGACGACCTCATGGGCGTCGTGGTCGCAGCGCAGTTCGCCGGACGCGGTGCTCAGCAAGGCCCGTGCGTTACTGCCTTCGACCAGCGCGATCTCGACATCGCCGGAGACCGTGTTGACCTGCATGGTGCCGGAGAACACCTCGATTAGATGCAGGCCCACATCGCCGCTCACGGTCTGCGCCTGCAGACGCGTGGTCTTGATGCCGGAAGTCAGGACATCTCCGGAAACGGCTTTGAGCGCGATATTGCCGCTTGCTTCTGTCAGGGTCACATCGCCGCTCACCGATTCGACGGTGATGTCGAGTGGAGCCTCCAGACCGATCCGTTCGGCCCGCACATCGCCGGAAACCGACTTGCACTCCACGCGCCCGCCCTCGATGCCGACCGCCGTCACTTCGCCACTGGCGGTGTTCGCCGAGAGGCCGCGCTGAATGCTTTCCGCCGAGATGCTGCCGCTCTGCGAGGCGACCGTGACGGAGCCCACAATGCGCTCCAGGCGCAGCTCGCCGGTCACGGTCTCGCCGCGCACATCGCCGCCCAGGTCGTGCAGGCGCAGCGCCCCGGTGCGGGTCACCGCTTCAACACGTCCATCGACTGCGCTGACTTCGACATCTCCATACGTCGTGCTGGCCCGTACCAGCGCGGAGCGCGGCACCCGCAACTCGATATCGACGGTGCCGTCGTGGAAGGCGTCCGGCGTGCTGACCTTGATCTCCAGTTTGCCGTCCATACCCTGCAGATCGACCTCCATCTGGTTGGCGAGCGCCTTGAGCCCCTCCTGCTGCGTGCCCCAGACCGTTTTGCGAATATGGACCGAGGCGGCGCCTTCCGCGATCCCCGTGATCAACACGTTCCCGAGCGGGTTCTCCACGAAGACGCCCGCGCCGGGTTCCAGGGTCACCGCCGGCTCATAGGTCTCAGTATGCTCCGGCAACCCGCCGACATTGGACGGGCGGGCATCGCTGCCATCGGTCCAGGTGCGCACCTTGGCGCTGAAGCTTGCCCCCCACTGTGCGCCTGCCTGCGAGGCCGTGCGCAGCTCTGCCTGAATTTTGCGTACGATCTTTTCCGGCTGCACCTTCGCCACGGCTTTCGAGATGCGGTCTCCGAGATCGCTTATATCTATTTTCGGGGGTTTCATATGCGAGACGAACTCGAAATTGGGAAAACTCCTCGGAGCTTCCGGCGGAGTGGGCGGCTCGGGAGGCATTGGCGGCGTGGGCGGCGCCGTCGTCTCTCCCCGCAGGGCAGCGATCAGGCTCTCGGCCTCTTTCGCTGTTATTTTACCCTCTTGCAGCATCTGCAAGACACGCAGTACGTTATCGTCCATCAGTTCATTTCTCCTTCTGGTTACCTAAATCGGGGTTACAGATCCCTCAGCGCGGTCGCGGCCTCGACCGCGTCCATCTCTCCTCGGCCCAACGCGTCCAGAACGGCGAGGCGACGGGCCGCCGCTTCCGGCGTGGAAAGGACTGGGGAGGCGGG